>SVFJ01000079.1 GCA_015056925.1 Lachnospiraceae bacterium
ACCATGCTGCCAACTGCCACTAGCACGATGTCCTTTTCCTTATAAAGCCACTCACCCTTACCGTAAGCAATTGGCGCCCTAAATTCCTTGAGTTCATCAAATGCCTCGCCTCTTGGATAACGGATGGCTATCGGTCCTTCAAAATCGATGGCAAACTTCAGCATATCGGAAAGCTCCCATTTATTCTTCGGAGCCATAATATTCATATTAGGAATAGATGACAAATAAGACAAATCAAAGATTCCCTGATGTGTCTCGCCATCACTTCCTACTAATCCTGCTCTGTCGATTGCAAAAATAACCGGCAGATTCTGAATACATACATCATGCAGTATCTGGTCATATGCTCTCTGCAAAAATGATGAATATACCGCAACCACCGGCTTGAGCCCTCCGGCTGCCAGTCCTGCTGCAAAGGTTACTGCATGCTCCTCAGCAATCCCTACATCAAAGAAACGCTCAGGATACATATTACGAAAACGTTTTAAACCTGTACCATCTGCCATGGCGGCAGTAATCGCCACAAGCTTCTCTTCACGCTCTCCCATCTTGCACATAACTGTTGAAAATACATCTGTATAATTCGACTTGGTCTTCTGCTTCAACGGAAGACCTGTTGCTATATCAAAAGGCTCTGCACCATGAAATCTGGCAGGATGACGCTCTGCCGGCAAAAAGCCCTTTCCTTTATTCGTCAATACATGCACTAGTACCGCAGACTTGCAACGTTTCGCCTCGCGGAATACCTTCAGCATGGCATTGATATTATGTCCGTCCACAGGTCCAAGATAAGTAATTCCCATATCCTCAAAGAACATCCCCGGAATCACCAACTGTTTTACAGAACTCTTCGCCCTACGAATGCTTTCTACAATCGGCTCACCAAGCTTTGTATCCATTAAAGAATTATATATTCCTTCCTTAATATCCAAGTACTTATCTGCTGTTCTGATATTATTCAAATACTTGGAAACACCACCTACATTCTCTGAAATGGACATATTATTGTCATTTAATACAATAATAAAATTCGTCTTCATTCTGGCTGCATTGTTCAAAGCCTCATATGCCATTCCACCGGTAAGAGAACCATCACCGATTACTGAAACAATCGTATGCTTCTGATTCATGATATCTCTTGCCTTCACCAAGCCAAGTCCTGCTGAAATAGACGTGGAACTGTGTCCCGTATCAAAACAGTCACATTCACTTTCATTACGCTTTGGAAAACCGCTCATTCCACCGTATTTACGCAGATTTTCAAAGCCCGCTCTTCTACCGGTCAAAATCTTATGGGTATAAGACTGATGACCGACATCCCATACTATCTTGTCTTCCGGCAAATTCAGGCTTAAATGCAATGCCATTGTTAACTCTACTGCTCCAAGATTTGAACCAAGATGACCTCCATTTACACTAATCTTCTGAATCAAAAACTCCCTGATTTCTTCCGCAAGCTGGTTATACTGCTCAGGTGCCACCTTCTTTATATCATTTTCTCTCTCTATAGACTCTAATATCATTTCATTAGCTCCTCGCTTATTTCATCCTTGTAATCAGACTTCTGATAAGCTCTACCAAAAACTCATTCTTCTGTTCCAATGATTCTAATATCGAAATCGCATGCGTTGACATCTCCTGCTGCTCCTTCGTTGCCTGCTCTAAGCCCTTTAATGTAACGTATGTGGTTTTGTGATTCTTTTCATCGCTACCGGTTGGCTTACCTAACACCTCCAAGGTACTTGTCACATCTAAAATATCATCCTGTATCTGAAATGCAACTCCTACCTCATAGGCTGCCTGTTCCATCAGCATAACCTGCTCATCGGTTGCGCCTGCAAGTACTGCACCAATCATCATCGATGCCTGAATCAATGCCGCTGTCTTGTGCTCATGGATAAATAGCAACTGCTCTCTGGTTACCTTATCCCCCATACTTTCAGCCTCTATATCAGCAGTCTGCCCACCTATCATGCCATAAATTCCTGCTTTTTTTGCCAATATCTGCATTGCCTTTGCAACAGCAGCCGGCTCTCCCTGCATCTCGAATGCTTTCAAAGCTGTTTCAAATGCATAATTCAATAATCCGTCACCGGCTAAGATTGCCTCTGCTTCACCGTACTTCTTATGTGTCGTGAGCTGTCCTCTGCGATATTCATCATTGTCCATTGCAGGCAAATCATCATGAACCAGGGAATAGGTATGTATCATTTCCATAGCTGCCATAAATGGCTCTACAAGATTCCCTTCACCGCCAAACATGCGATAAGTCTCCTGCATCAGCATCGGACGAAGTCGCTTTCCGCCTACTCTCACGCTATAATTCATCGCTTCAATTACAGTCCTCTGCGGACCCTCTTCCTTCGGAAGATACGCTTCCAGTATTGCTTCAATTTGCGAAGTTCTACTCTGCAATTCTTCTTTAAAATTCATCTAAATCACCATTTTCATTAATTTTGAGAACTTCCTTCTCTATCTTATCAATCTTATCATTACAAGACTGAATCAGCTTCATGCCTTCCTGATACGCCTTAAAGGACGCCTCTAAAGAAATATCTTCTGCTTCCAGCTTAGCAATTGTTTCCTCCAGCTTCTCAAATGTCTGCTCCAACGTCAGGTCCTTTGCCATACTCAACCCTTGCCTTTCTCATTGTATTCGTTTGTTTCCGAATAACACTTCTTTGCAACTACATCTACGCTTCCATCCTTTAGATAAATTCTAAGGCTATCCTTTTCCTGTATCTGCCCTATACTCTTGAGCGCCTGCCCCCTGGCATCCTCTACAAAAGCATAGCCTTTCCCCAACTTATCCAAAGGTGATAATCCCTTTAACCTCTCTATATCCAATGCAAGTCTGTGCTTTTGCATGGTAATCTTCATCTTCATCATCGCATCCAGCTTCTCTTCCAGCTCCATGCTATAAGTTCGCTTCTCCTGTATCTGATTCACAGGCGATAAATATTTCATCTGCAGCTGAAGTCTCTGCAGCTCACTTCGTTGTCTGTTCAGCTTCTGCTGCATACGAATCCACAACTGCTGTTGATATCCTGCTAACTTATCCACAAGCTGCTGATAAGAATACACTGCCTGTTCTGCTGCCGCCGATGGTGTTGCCGCTCTTAAATCCGCCACATAGTCTATAATTGTCGTATCTGTCTCATGCCCTACTGCTGAAATAATCGGAACGGAACAGTGAAACACTGCCTCGGCTACAATCTCTTCATTAAATGCCCATAAATCTTCTATGGAACCGCCTCCGCGTCCCACAATCATAACATCTACCTTTTGCAGCTCTAACGCACGAATACCATTCACAATACTCTGGGCCGCACTCTCTCCCTGCACAATCGCAGGATATAGAATAATTTTGATATACGGGTTCCTTCTCTTAGCAACCGTAATAATATCCCTGACTGCTGCTCCCGTAGGTGCCGTAACAACACCAAGCGTCTGAATATACTTAGGTATCGGCTGCTTATACTCCGCCGCAAACATCCCCATCTCTTCAAGACGCTTCTTCATTCTTTCGAATTTTTCATATAAAAGCCCAGCTCCATCCAACACAATCTGCTTTGCATAAAGCTGGTACTTTCCATCTCTTTCATAAACGTCAATTGTACCGCCAACCACTACCATCTGCCCTTCCTCCAATTTAAAGGAAAGGCCGGTACGATTGCCGGCAAACATTACACACGCTATTGTTCCTTTGGCATCCTTCAGGGTAAAATAAATATGCCCTGTTGAATGATATTTACAATTGCTTACTTCACCCTTTACAAAAATAGCACGCAGCATATAATCCTGTGTGAACATATTCTTGATGTAGGAATTCACCTGCGCAACTGTGTATACGTTCTGCATAATCACCACATGCCTTTTCTATGATGCTATTCTTACAATGTCTTCAGCGCATCCTTATGCAAACTTGGCTAACACACCATTGACAAATCCTGCGGACTCCTCTGTACCAAACTTCTTAGCAAGCTCTACAGCCTCATTAATCGCAACACCTGTCGGTACATCCTCATCAAATAAAATCTCATATACCGCCACGCGTAAGATGGTCAAATCCACCTTATTCATACGCTCTGTCTTCCAGCCCTTTGCCTTCTGATTAATCTGCTCATCCAGCTCCTCAAGCTTATCAATAATCTGTCCACTCTTGTAAGAGATGTGCTTTGCATGTTCTTCCTTTAACTCTAACTCATAATCCTCAAAGAAGAACTTTTCCTGCTCTGACATCTCACTCTTATCATTAAATTCTATTCTAAAAACAAATTTAAAAATCTGTTCTCTAAGCTCTCTTCTGCTCATCGCTTTCTATCCTCTGCTTGTCTCTTAAATTCGCTTAATTCGTAGCCATATCAATCCCAACGATACGAATATTCACATCTGCAACCATCAAACCTGTCATGGTCTCAATTGCACTCTTTACTCTGTCTTGCACTGTCTTACAGGTCTCCGGTATATTAAATCCGTATGCGAGGTTTATTGCAAGGTCTACACTTACAAGCTTCTCTAAGATATCTACCTTAACACCCTTAGTCAGCTTCTTTGCTCCAACCTTGCTAATCAGCTCATTTGTGATATTACCTACCATAGCAGTTACACCATCAACCTCTGTTGCTGCAAGACCGGCTATCATAGCTACCACATCATTAGCAATTCTTACAGTTCCGAACTCTTTATTCTCGTTATTTGTCATCATTGTACCTCTCTCCATGAGCCAAAACCTCCTACCATTTTATCAAAGCACAGTAAATCCCCGTGCCAAATACTCTAAACCAACACCTACTGTACTGTTCTCATTATACCAAAACACAAAATATTTGCATAGTATGACTTATGAGAAGTTGCATAGCAAATTCTCATAAAAGGCACATTTATGTGCCGCAAATGCGATTACAGGGTTCACGAAGTGGTTCCTGTAATATGTCTTATGAGAAGTTGCATAGCAAATTCTCATAAAAGGCACATTTATGTGCCGCAAATGCGATTACAGGGTTCACGAAGTGGTTCCTGTAATATGATTTTAATTGCGTCCAAATTCTGACAACACAAGTCCCTTATTTCTATCTAAGGTCATACCAATACTCCATGAATTGATAAAGAGTAATAACGGATTGCCCTTTAAGTCCTTAATCTTCTTCATATCGGATGTTCCGATAAGCTTAGCCAAATCCACTTCTTCCTTATTCTCAATCCATCTGATATGCTCATATGGCAATGGCTCTAACTTAATCTCAACATTATACTCACTTTCCAGTCGGTATTTCAATACATCAAACTGTAACACACCTACAACACCTACGATGATTTCCTCCATACCTGTATTAAACTCCTGGAAAATCTGAATTGCACCTTCCTGCGCAATCTGGTTAATACCCTTGATAAACTGCTTACGCTTCATGGTATCTACCTGACGCACTCTTGCAAAATGCTCCGGTGCGAAGGTTGGAATACCCTCATAGCAAACATCTGCCTTTGGCATACATACTGTGTCACCAATGGAGAAAATACCCGGGTCAAATACACCAATAATATCTCCGGCATACGCCTCACTTAAAATCTTTCTCTCATCTGCCATAATCTGCTGTGGCTGTGACAAACGCATCACCTTACCGCCCTGTACATGCTTAACCTCTGCACTGGCATCAAACTTACCGGAGCAGATTCGCATGAAGGCGATTCTATCTCTATGAGCTTTATTCATATTCGCCTGAATCTTGAATACGAATGCTGAAAAATCATTCTCTACAGGGTCTAATACATCCCCCTTGGAAACTCTTGGAAGTGGTGTTGTTGCCATCTTTAAGAAATTCTGAAGAAATATTTCTACACCAAAGTTTGTCAAAGCAGAGCCAAAGAAAACAGGTGTAAGCTTTCCTCTTCTTACCTCATCCAAATCAAACTCAGCGCTGGCACCATCCAAAAGCTCAATCTCATCCTGTAAAGTAGACATAGCCTCTGCACCGATTACCTCTGTAAGCTGTGCCTCATCATCCATGGAAATCACGTTTGTTTCTCCCTCTTTGGTACCTTTCTCGGTATCAGAATAGGTCACAACACTATTACTATGTCTGTCATATACACCCCTAAAGGCTTTACCTGAGCCTATCGGCCAATTCACAGGACAGGTTGCAATACCAAGCTCCTTCTCAATTTCATCAAGCAGTTCAAAAGTATCATTGGCATCTCTATCCATCTTATTAATGAATGTGAAAATCGGAATTCCTCTCATTCCACATACCTTGAAAAGCTTTCTTGTCTGTGCCTCTACACCCTTAGAAGCATCAATAACCATTACTGCAGAGTCCGCAGCCATCAGTGTTCTATAAGTATCCTCTGAGAAGTCCTGATGTCCCGGTGTATCCAGGATATTGATACAATAACCATCGTAATTAAACTGAAGAACTGAGGAAGTAACCGAAATACCTCTCTCCTTCTCAATCTCCATCCAGTCTGAAACTGCATGTCGTGCTGTTGCTTTACCTTTTACGCTTCCTGCCAGATTAATGGCACCACCGTAAAGCAAAAACTTCTCTGTTAATGTTGTCTTACCTGCATCGGGATGCGAAATAATAGCGAAAGTCCTTCTCTTATTTATTTCCTCTGCGTAATTTCCCACTTGTGTTTCCTCCGTATATCTTTCTAAATCACTCTATCATATATAAAACCTTTCTCCCTCTGAGCCAGGCTTATATTCATGAAATAACACTTATTTGTCAAATATATCTATAACATAGATACTCCTGACACCTCCTGCTCTACTCCTAAATACGCAAGAATAGTTGCCGCAATATCTGCAAAACTATCTCTGGTACCAAGATTCACAGGCTTAATATTCTTTCCATACATCAGCATTGGTGTATGTTCTCTGGAATGGTCTGTTGAAACCGTATATCCCGGGTCGCATCCATGGTCAGCCGTAATGATAAGCATATCATCTTCTCTAAGCTTATCCATAATCTCAGGGAGCTTCTCATCAAAATATGCCAATGCCTTTGCATAGCCGTCTATATCATTTCTATGACCGTACAGCATATCATAATCTACCAGATTAATAAAGCATAGTCCTTCAAAATCCTTATCCAGATACTCTAATGTCTTCTCAATGCCCTCTGCATTACCTTTTGTATAAGTGAACTCTGTAATGCCCTTCCCTGCAAAAATATCCTTAATCTTTCCAACCGCAATCACAGCTTTACCCGCCGCCAAAAGCTGGTCTAACATCGTTGTCTTAGGTGGCACCAATGAATAATCATGTCGGTTAGGAGTTCTTGTAAACTCTCCATCCGCACCAATAAAAGGTCTTGCAATGACACGTCCTACTCCATGCTCACCCTGCAAAAGCTCTCTTGCCATCGTACAATACTCATACAAGGTCTCCAAAGGCACTACATCCTCATGGGCTGCAATCTGAAAAACACTATCTGCCGAAGTATATACAATCAAATCTCCGGTTCTCATGTGTTCTTCACCGTAATCCTTGATTACTTCTGTTCCCGAATATGGCTTATTACATAATACGCCTCTTCCCGTCTGTCTTGAGAACTCATCGAGTACTTCCTTTGGGAATCCGTTCGGATAGGTTGGTAAAGGATTCTCAGAAATCATACCGGCAATCTCCCAATGACCTATCGTAGTATCTTTACCCTTGGAAGCTTCCCGCATCCTTGCCACACGTGCCAAAGGTGCCTCCACCGGTTCCTTCTTCTGACACTCTACACCTTCAATATTAAATAATCCCAATTTCTTTAAATTAGGAACCTTGAAATAGGAGCTGGAGGATACCGAGCCTATGGTGTTGGTTCCTTTATCTCCATAATCTGCAGCATCTTCCATCTCACCAATTCCAAAACTGTCTAAAACAATTAAAAATACTCTTTTCATCCGTGCTCCTTTCCCAGCTCATACTAAACTTAGTGTGAACCAAAAAGTTACTGTTCATACGTACTTCATTCAGTAACAACCAAACGCCTACTGCCTGTTCGCGCATAATTCAACACCTTAGTATATCACAGTACTACCAAAAACACAAAATGAATTTATCCTGAATTCCCGGCTCATCCATTTTATTTTGCACCCGAAAGTGTAATAATGATATTCTCCGCTGCCACCTCAGTCTTACGCTGCACAATATCAATAATCTGCGCTGTCTGACTGTCTGTCAGCTGTGCTGCCTCTACCATAACATCTGCCGTATCATCGCTGATACTTACCACCACAGATGCATAGCCTTTTGCTTCCAGCAACACCTCTGCATCTGTTTCCATCTGAGAAATCTCCGTCAAAGCAACCATACTGTCAATTGCTTCCTGTTTTGCAGTTTCTGTCAGATTTTCATTATTAATGATTTCAAGCAGTGTTTCTTTATTTTTTGCTCTTGTCTGCTCCTTTAACAGCTTTGCGCCATCAAGACTTGCTGATACGCCTGCACTTGTAAACACAGCCTCTCCGGGCACCTCAAACTCATCCTCTTCTAAGGCTATTGTATCAAGTACCTCTGATGCCTCTGCATTTTCCTCTTCTCCTAATTCCGTAAAATTGCTGGCAAGCATATCCTCAGCAGAAATATCTGTCGTTTCATATGTAAGCTCATAGGCCAATTCATCATCTCCTCCGTTCATTGCAAGAAAATCCTGTTCCCCAATTCTGGTTCCTGCAAAATTCAGATATGCCGCCACCGCAATCATAATCGCCAGTACACTAATCATAACCTGATTCTTTCTAAATATCTTCTTCATCAATATTTTCCTTTCTATTCTGAATTTCTTTACTCTATCATATTCCATACAAAATCAGCTTAGCACCAAAAGCTGATTATTTTTTCATGGATAACACATCTATTTTATTAGCCTCGACACCATATAAAGCCATCGCCATTTTCATAATCGTAAGCCTTACCGCTTCATTATCCGCTCCCTGCGCTGCTATCACAATTCCTGCTATCTTGGGATTCTTTGTCTGCGTCACAAAAGGGACCTCGTCTCCACTGGCATTCACTGTATATACCGTTTCCTCATCTATCTGTTTTTCACTGCTTACACTTTTGCTTCCGTCAGCTGCACTATCCTCTCCTGTGGAATCCTTAACCGGATTATCCTTTTCCACTACATACTCCTGTGATGTATCCAGATAAATCAATACCTCAACCGCCCCAACCCCCTCTACCATCTCCAGAAAATCCTCTAACTCAGCCTCCAGCTTATCCTGATAGGATACTGTCCCTTCATTCATCTGCATAGTTACAGATGTTGAAACAGCTGTATTATCGGAGTCCTTCATTTCATAACGACCGCTATTTTCTACCGGAAGATAAATAACATATAACAAGATTCCACACAAGAACAGGATTAGCATTCCATTCTTCGACATCCTTTTATCCCCGCGCTTAATTCCTTCCAGATACTGCTTTACAATCTCAATATATTTCTGCACCCCAATGCTCCTCCCAAAGCTCCTCAAATGATTTCATTTCCAGCTTATAGTTCTGAATCGAAGAAACTGCCGAAAAGACCACACTACCGCAAAGACACACAACCAATAATCCGGTAAACATTTTTAAATATTTCTGATAGCTGCTTCCGGACACAAACTGCAGCAGACATTCCAGACAAATAATCGTATATACCAATACTCTGACTTCATCTAAAAAAAGCTCCATTTACATCGTTCCTCCTGCAATATGCGTTAACATAGCGACTGTTATAAAAAACAAAGCCGAAACAGTTATTAACAGCCTCAGCAGCATAAATCCGGCATCTGATATGGATTCTGTACATGAAACGAGTCTCTTCTCACCACACATTTCTCCCAATGCACAGCCCACCTTCATGGTTGCCAATATTGCAAACATCTGCATAACAGGAATCAATAAAATAACAACCATAATTACCATAATAAACACTCCCAGACTATTCTTAATCACAACTGCTGACGTAACCGCAATTCCGGATGCCGCCTGGGCAATATCCCCGATTCCCGGTATTGCGCCTGCTGTCTTTTGTGCTACCGCAAGGTTTGCTTTGTCTATAACAGGTGTTATTATCATTTGAATTAAGCCACTCCCGTTTACAACCAGAATCATTAGCTTCATAAACCCTAAAATTCCTTTTTTTAGCAGCTTCTTTAATGAACGAAATCTATCCTCTCCCTCTATTGCCTCCAGAATCCCCAGCATCATATACGCTTCAATAATTGGTACCAAATTAGATACGACCGTTCCTTCTATCAAACACAGTACTCCCAATAACAATTTGTAAAATAACATCGCTGTCAGGCCTGCTCCCGCGGCAGCAACGGTAATCATATATACCGGCAAAGCTATTTTCATGAACTCAAGCATGTTTGAAACCGCTTCTATGGATATTGTCATTACTCTTTGAAAGGCAGCTAACAGCACCCCCATCAAGCTTAATAAAAAGAAAAAGCGGACTACCTTCGCTGTTCCATCTGAGCGAAACGCTTCCATAACCGAGGTCATTACCGAAGAAAGAATAAATAACATCAGTATCGAAATCAGCAATGTCTTTAAATCACCCAAATCCCCAAACACTGTTTCCTTTATGTATTCCCATAACAACGTAGGTTCCAATACCCAATTCCCTTTTAATACATCCTCATAAAAATCCATGGAAGACATCTCAAAATCCGGCAATACCCTCTCCAAATATTCTTCTACAGCACTTGTATCCGGAAAAATCTCATACTCTATCTCCATTACATAATCTCCTGTATCATTCCAAGCATAGTTTTGATAATGGGCATTCCGGCAAGCATAATCATTACCTTACCCATTAATTCGATGTGATTACTCAAAGACGAATATCCCGCATCCTTACACATATTGGATGTAAAGTCACAAAGATATGTAATCCCTATTATTTTTAGAAAAAGCTTAATATAACGTACGTTCTCCTGAAGCAGACTTCCCCATGCGATTACCTCTCTGATACACTCTTCCATGATATCGAAAATCTGCAATGCTATCATCAGACTTACCAATATAATTACCAGCGTAGCATATTCCGGCCTGTCCTTTTTTAAGATAATTGCTGCCAGTAAGCCCGCTGCCACCATTACACAAACCCGTATCATATCAATAGCCTCCCTTTCTCTGCATTTTTGCGCTTCATAACCGGAACAGCATCTGTATCATATCAAACAAATCGTATATATACGGAACAATCCAGCTTAACACAAGAATCAATCCTGCCAGACTAATCAAAAAAGCATGCTCGTCTCTACCGCTATGCTTTAACACCTGCCCTAATATCGTTATTAATATTCCTACCGCTGCGATTTTAAAAATAATATTTACTTCCATCTTAATAACCATGCCTTTCATCAACTTGCAAATTACATACAAGTTCAATCTATACCGCAATTTATAAAACTTCCTCAATACCAGTACTTAGCATTTATAAGAACATCACTACGCACAATATTCCACTAACCAGACTCAACGTATGAATCACACGGCTTTTCTGAGCCCGTTCAAACTTTAGCTTATCCATCTCTTCCTCCAGTTCCTTGCGCAGTATCGCACATAACTCTACCTGAAGCGTATCCTCCTCGCTTCCGATTCCATCTCCAATACGTCTAAGATACTCCATCGCCTTTTCCGGATACGAGTTTCCTTTGGCCAGTTCTTCTGTTTTTCCTCTCCATATTTCCCGAAAGCACATCCCTTGCGAATTCTTCATAGCATCCGCTATACCAAGCGCAAGCTCCTTATATGGTGTTGCCAGTCTGTCTGCAATGACATCGAAGCTTTCCTGAATTGGTCTATGTAAAAAATCTGTCTCTCGTTCAAAATATAATAACATACGTTTTTGTTCTTCAAAATGGTATAAAAGACATCTCATATCCTGACACAAAGCCATTCCAAACCCATAGGCACCTGCCATCACCAGTCCGCCTGCAATTGCCTGATACCACATAATTCTCGTCCTCCTTCATCCAAAACCTGTACATATCGCTCTCTTTTCTCTCCTCTTGTTAATAATAAAATTCTCCGAAAGAGCTTTTCTTTGAGTAATTGCTCCACTTCTCTTTTACAAAGCAAATCCTCCCATGAAGCGGCATGAATTGTCGCAATCACACCACAGCCGCTTACTCCGGCATATCGAATCGCCTCTGCATCCTCTGCAAGGCCGATTTCATCCATGGCAATAACCCTTGGTGCAAAGGTTCTTAACAATCTCCGTACCCCCTCTTGCTTCGTTCCTCCCGTAATTACATCTGCACGACAGCCACAGTCCATAGATGCTCCTCCTCGATAGGCTGCCGCAAGTTCTCCACGTTCATCAATTACGCCCACAGTATATCCTTTTTCTGTCCCTTCCCCATTAGATAACAGGCGTATTATATCTCTTAAAAGTGTGGTTTTCCCAATTCCGGGCGGAGATACAATCAAGGTATTATACACACCTTTGGAAGAAGCTATCCACGGCATCAGTTCCTTAGCAATTCCCTTTATTTCATGTGCCACACGAATATTCATATAGCGGATATATTTCATAATATAACCTTGTCCCTCCGTGTATACCATCTCACCTGCAAGTCCCACTCTGTGACCGCCCTCAATGGTCATGACTCCTTTTCTGCGTTCCTCTTCATAGGCATATACTGAGTCATGACAGAAGTAACGAAATATATCATCTATATCTTTATCTGAATAAATAACGAATGTTTTATTTCCTTTTTTTTCAATTTCCATCAGCTCACCGTCTATAGTCAAACTATATTCCAGCCCGTTCCATCTGATTAATACCGGTTGCATTACTCGAATACGAATCTCTTCTAGCTTGTCAAAACTTACCAAACACATTCTCCAAGGCTCTCTTAACCTTGCCGGGAAGAATTCTTCTATCCTTCTTATCATTCATACCGCCTCCTCTCCTTAATGCACTATCCTTTCCCCTCCTACAGCCTTATCTCAATATATGTCCAAGCCATAAAAAAAAGACCTGCTATTCGCAAGTCTCTTCTTCCTCTCCAAATATTTCATCCAAGGTCTTCCCTACTCCTTATCCAGCATCAAAATAGTTCTTCTTCAACAAATGCCTTTTCCCAACTATACTCTCACCATATAATATTCTTTACTTTTTATCAAATATATTTTACATATGTACACCAAAATAGCATTTCAGCAATATAATCATCATTGCCAAAATGCTATGCAAAATGCTATTTTACCTTACATCATAAAATATGCACACTTATTGATTCACTTTACAACTCTTTCTTTTCCAGCATCCTATGACTGACAAAGCCAGACAAAATATAAAACGCAACACAAACCAAACATATTATGCTAAATCCTAGTACAACAGATGAACTCATCAAACTCGCCAGCATTTCAACTACGTTCACTCCAGCTAATTCAAGTAGCTTTACAATACCAAACCCTAATAAAACTACGATAATCATTGCAATCATCTTTACAAACTTTCCTTTTTCCGAGCCATATTTCATCTGCACCGGAATCATAATCGTTAAAAACAAAAGCGAAAGTCCAAAAAACAGAATACCGGAATAAATGAACGAAAACATAGGATAAGGTATCTTGCGTACTTGAAATACAATCATCGCAACAAGTGTAGAAACCATCGACATGATAGCGCTAATGCACACTCCTAATACATACTTCTCCCACACATAAGTTGCCTTGGTAATCGGCAAAGTCATAAGAAAACTCATGCCTCTTTCAAATTCATCATAACTCATGGTAGTTAGTACAAGCATCGCCGACAATATTGTAATATATCCCATTGCTCCCTCCGGTGTATCATTAGAAAACAAAAATAAAAATCCAAAACCTAGTACAACAAAAAGGAATTTCTTTTGGTTCATTAATAATCGGAAATCTTTAATCAAAAGTCCTCTCATTACTTCTCCCCCTTTACCATCATTAGAATAAATTCATCAATATTACCTTTTTCTATTGCAATCCCCGGATAATTCTCTGCATAGAAAGCCTTCTGGTCTGTCAATGCAGTATATCCAAAACTCTCCTTCCGAAAACGTAAAATATATTCTTTATCTACAGTTTCAAACTGCTCCTTTGTCATTTTCATAAGACCATAGTTCGATAACAAAACATCTGTTTCTTCATGCATTATAATCTTACCATCATCAATAAAGTAGAAATCATCACAAAGACCTTCTAAATCAGCAGAAATGTGAGAACTGATTAAAACTGAACGACTTCCATCCTCTACATAACTACGGAGCATATCCAATATTTCCTCTCTGGCAATGATATCCAATCCCGCCGTAGGTTCATCTAATATAAGCAGCTTCGCATCATGTGAAAGCGCAAGCAGAACTTTAAGTTTCGCCTTCATACCGGTTGAAAAATCCTTTATCTCTTTATATAAAGGTAACTTGAACTGCTTACACTTTTGCTTGAATTCCTCTGCCGAAAAAGCATCGTACATAGCACTCATAACCGGAATAATATCCCGTATCTTAAAGTAACCGCTAAAACCTGATTCTGACAGCTGCGCTCCAATCTCCTGCTTCTCTTTAGCAGTAAGTTTTTTTATATCTCTATTATCAAATGTAATCGCGCCTTCCGTATGAATCAATCCAAGAATCGCTTTAAAAGTGGAACTCTTTCCGGCACCGTTGGTTCCAATCAATCCTGTAATCTGTCCTTCCTGCACCTGTAGTGATACATTAAGTTCAAACTCTCCATATGTCTTTTTTACATTTTGTAAAGTTAACATCTCTCTCCTCCTTTACTCCTCAATCATAAGTTCAAACAGCTCTTTCATCTCATCATTCTTCATACCACAGCTTCTTCCCATACGAATAGCCTCCAGCATCACCTTCTCTACTTCCCGCCGCTGCTGCTCTATAGCAAGATTTGCATTCACCGACGAAACAAAACTTCCCTTACCATGAACTGTTACCACAAAGCCTTCCTGTTCCAAGGCATCATACGCCTTCTTCACTGTAAGTGCGCTAATTCTTAAATCCTTTGATAAAGTCCGCACTGAAGGTAGCATAGTATCCGGCACCAAATCCCCCTTCAATATCTCTGCTTTCATCTGCTCCACAATCTGCTCATATATAGGTTGCATAGAACTGTTATTAATAATTATATTCATTTTGTGATCACCTCTTTGTGTAAACAGTATATAACAGTATAGGACTGTTGTCAACTGTTATATGCTGTTTATTTCAAAAATCTAATTTTTAATTCTAACTCCTCCACTAAAAATCGAACTACATCCATTTGTCATCACTCGCAAAAAGCTCGCTCAATTCGGGTTTGCATGAGCCATGCACATCTATGTCGAATGGTCTGTGGGAGCTTGCTCACAAGCAGACATATTCGTGCATAGATGCATACGGCGACGCCGTTCGATGAACAAGCGCCGTAGGCGCTGTGAATCGAGCATGCGAATGCAATATCGAGCTGTTCCCGCTTTGCCTGACTGATACACAA
>SVFJ01000080.1 GCA_015056925.1 Lachnospiraceae bacterium
CCGGACGCGTATGAACTCGATGAGGTTGTATGTGACACATATACAGTAAAACCGACAAATAATTTATACATTCCTTCGACAAACGGAAAAAACAAGCCGACACAGATATTGATTGATAAAGCGAGCGGAAAAGACTTAAATAGACAATCTTATCAAGCATTAAAAAGCAATTTAGGATTAAGGGCAGGTGATACTCTTTATATAACTTCTTTAGATAGATTATCGAGAAATAAGGAAGAGATAAAGCAGGAGTTGAAGTGGTTTAAGGATAATAATATTCGTTTGAAAATCCTTGATTTGCCGACTTCAATGGTTGAGGTGGCAAAAGGGCAGGAATGGATAATAGAAATGATAACCAATATTTTGATAGAAGTTCTTTCAAGTGTAGCGGAGCAGGAGAGATTGACAATAAGAAAAAGACAAAAAGAAGGGATAGATGCGGCGAAACGCAAAGGAAAACATATGGGTAGACCGAAAGTGGTCTACCCTAATAATTTTGTTGAAGTATATGGGCATTGGAAAACTAATAAATTATCGGCGAAACAAGCTATGCGAACGATGGGGTTGAGTAGTAGTACTTTCTATAGATTGGTAAAACAATATGAAGAATGCAGTGTATCAAAAGGTTCCTAAGTTTTGAAGTATGTATCAAATAAAGAATTGGACCTTATGGGAGGCGTTTAAGGTGAATGACTGAGTCTATCACAAGGTCTACCTTTTGATAGAGGTTACATAATATCTAATAATCATTGAGTGAGATTTGAAAATATGGTATTATAGTTATAACTATATGCTTAAATGAGGTGAGAGTGTGGCAAGGATAGATGATTATCTTATAAACAAGGTATTTACAGTACCATATATAGATAAGATGATGATGCAGGAATCTAATTCAGATGCCTTTTTTAAGTGTGTCAAGAGATTTGTTAAAGAGGAAAATACTACAACTTATGGAGATGCCATTAGTGAAATATATCATTACATGGATGGGGCATATAGAAATGAGTATTTTTATAAAAATACAGTCTTTAATGAGTTATTGCTAAAAAAGCATAGTTTGTATGAGACAGCTGCTCTTACAGAGTTGCCAATAGCGGATTCTAAAGCAGATTTTGTTATGATTAATGGGAAAGGTGTTGTTTATGAGATAAAAACAGACTTAGATACATTCAATCGTTTGGAAATGCAGTTGGACGATTACTATAAGGCGTTTAAGTATGTAAATGTAGTTGTCAGTAGTAAACAGTATGAGAAGGCAAAGGAATTGCTTGAAGATACACCAGTAGGTATATATGTTTTGGGAGAGTCAGGAAGCATTAGGTGTCGTAAGAAAGCAGCGAGTAATAAAGAGAAACTTTCCTATGAAATAATATTTAGAATATTAAGAAAGCCTGAATTTGAATCTATTTTACTTAAGCATTTTGGTGAATTGCCACAAGTAAGTAGTTTTCAGTATTATAGAACTTGCTTTGAGTGGGTGCAAAAACTAAATATATTAACATTTCAAAAGGAAATGTTACAGTGCTTGAAACAAAGAACGTTATTAACAATAGATAATACTTTAAAGGAAAGTGTTCCGTATGAACTTAGGTTTTATGCGTATTTTACTAAAAAGTATAACAAGAAATATGAACAGATTAATGAATTTTTATCGCAAAAGGTGGAGGTGTAGAGAATGTATTTTCCTTATTTGAGAGGACGACAGAATGAGTTATTATGCTTGAGAGAATTACTTGATGCTGGGTGTCTGCCAGAAGATGTAATGCCTGTAATTGAACCAGTTCGATTTAATAGTACCTACTTTTTGACGATAAAACGTTTTATTGAAGCAAAGCGAAAAGTTGTGGTAATTAAGAATCCAATGGTGGGTAAATATGATATTGATTACAAGGAATTGTTAGAAAGTATTGCTGGCGAGCAAGATGCTATAAAAAAAGAAAAGAAGCAAAAAACATTAACGGAATATAAAGAATTATTGGAGAGTCCATATATATTAAATGCATTGATAGTGAATGATAAGAATATGAATGATATTGGTTATGGACAAATTGAAACGGAAAAATATGTTTTAATAAATAAGGATATTGCAAATTATACAGATTTATATTTAGAATCAAAGGAAGAAATTATTGCAAAATATACATTTATTCCGCCTGATGAAGATTTTAAAGAGGATATAAATGGAGCTGCAATATTGCTTCGTGATTGTTATAACAAGGCAAAAAGAAATATAGATTATTTAGATAATCCAGATGACTTTTTCAGCAAAGACCATTTGGTTTATAAGAAACGGGGATATGAAGGTTTTTCAGATTATTCTATAGTAGGAGATGAATATGAAGAGAGTGGATTTGCACCGTTGGCTATAGCCATTCATATAGTTTATATGGATGAAAAGAACTTTTTAAAAGTACATCATTTTGTATCTGATTCTAATGAAAATATTTCTGACCCTGCGAGAAAGTTTGAAGAAGCAATGAGAAAACTAGTAGAATGGGAAAAGTTTTCTATGATAAAAAAAACAATGGGATTGAAAGCGTTGATTTCATGCTATGAAAATCAGAAATTTCCAGGATTGGGTGTTGTGAAAAAATATTCATTGATGCATCATATGGAATTGATAGGTAGTTACTTGGGAGAAAATAAATGATATGTTGTACAGAGTGTTTTGCTGATTATGAGATTAAGGCTATTATAGAGTCATGCAATAATAAGGGAAAATGTCCGATATGTGGGAATGAAAATGTTTGGTTGTATGATAGCGACAAGGATGTATATACAACAGCATTTGAGGAATTATTGACTGAGATTATAGAGATATATGTACCTGAATCGAAGTTAGATGATAGCTTTCCAGAAGAAGCCAAAAAAAGCTTAGAATCACATTTATGTGAGGATTGGAATATTTTCAATGTTGGTGAAATAGGTGTTAAGCAGATAGTAGAGAGCGTGATAGAAGATTCGATTGATTTAGATGGGCAATTATTGAAACAAAAGGTAGGGATTCCGCAGTTATTTGATGATAGTTATTTGCTTGAGAATTCTATATTACGAATCTACGAATGGGAAGATTTTACAAAGTATTTAAGGAATGAAAATCGTTTTCATGTTCATCATATAAATCATGAGGCGTTAGCAGAAGTTTTGAAGGTTACAGAGAGAACGATACCAAAGGGGACGGAGTTTTATCGAGCTAGAGTGGCATCTGATAAAAAAGGTTTTAAAAGAAAAGAGATGGGGGCACCACCAAGTGATAAAGCTTCAGCAGGAAGAGCTAATTCAAAAGGAATAAGTTGTTTATATTTAGCGAGTAAAAAGAGTACCACAGTTAAAGAAATTAGAGCTAATGCTTTTGACTATGTCACGATTGCTACGTTTAAATTAAATAAAGATGTGAAAATATTGGATTTGTCTGCTATAGCACATAATTCACCTTTCTATGGGAATACAAATAAATTAAAGTTTTTGATAAACGAAAGACATTTGAAAAAAATAGATAGAGATTTAGCAAAGCCAGTATCTAATAGAGATAGTGATTTAGATTATTTGCCAACACAATATATAAGTGATTATGCAAAATTTTTGGGGTACGATGGAATAAGATATTTGAGTACATTTGATAGAAGTGCATATAATCTAGCACTTTTTGATGTGAATGTATGCAAATGTACATCACATAAAACTTATGAGATAGGTGACTTAAATTATAGTTTAAAATCATTATGACATAGGGCAATGTCCAATTTCCAAAATTAATAAAGCTATTATGTGCTAAATAATGGGAATATGATTTGACATCAACGTTGACATCAACAGTGGTAATAACCCATGAAAACTATAGTAAATAATGGACTATATGGACTATAAAAACCTAGATTTATGGTACTTACAAAATTTAGGTTCTGGCGGGCGACCGTGCAGGTTCAACTCCTGTCACCCGCAGTATTAAAGGCTTTTCACAGTTTTGTGGGAAGCTTTTTTGTTTGCCATAATCAAAAAGAACTGTTATAATGCATAGGTGGTTTATGTTAACCGAATACACAAGAGGAGACGGGATGAATGGATAATAGTTTTGATGATATGAGCATGAGGGCGAGAGTGAGTAAGGAGACGCCTTATTTGAAGCGTGCAATGATGAAGCCGTGTTTTAGTGCATTATACTGGGGGACAGTAGTGAATATGCTGGCTTCGATGGCAACAGCTCTAACGGTACATTGTGCCCTTATTCAGATGGGCGCATGCATTTTGATGGGAGTTATGTCTTTTCGTATCGGCAGATATGATAAGAAGAATGCAGAGTTATATTATGTATCGGCAGTGGGATATCTTTTTTATGCAGTAGTGACTGCAATTTCATGGTTTGTAGGGATATCTTATTATCTTACACCGAGCGTGGGGATGATACTGTCAGTGATTATGATTATTGGTGCGATTGCAAGCTTTGTTGGTAATATCTGTGAGGCGGTTGCGTATGCGAGAACGATGGAAGATATAGATTATACTATGGCATATAAGTGGAAGAAGTATCTCAAACAGTTAATAGGTGCAATCGTTTTTGGTGTTGTGTTGATTGTAGCAATATTTGCAACAGGTTTACGTGGTATGCTTACAGGTATGGCTATGGGAGCGTCTGCAGGAGTAGGAATGATAGTTTTATTAATTGGAACGCTCGTTTGGTCAGTATTTGCTATTGTAGTAGGAATTAAGAAGCCGGTATACTTATATAAAACATCTAATATTTTATAAAAAGACAGATAGGGAAAGCCTGATAGATAAAACAGTTATCGTCAGGTTTTTTTGTGTAAAAAATTAGTAAGGTATTTAAGGATTATTTAAGAATTCCCATGATAAACTCTCGTTAAGCTTAAGAGAGTATGCCTGACCGGTGGGCAGTGAGGAGAAGGAAATGTTTTTACGAATATTACGAAATGATTTAAAGAGAAAAAAGACCATGAATATTATCGTATTCCTGTTTGTTACCATGGCAACGATGTTCCTGGCAAGTAGCTGTAGTAATCTGCTTACGGTGAATGGTGCTCTAGATTACTTTATGGAGATATCGAAGGTTCCGGATTACTTTTTTGTTGTCCTAGAGGAGGAAGGCGCTCATGAAATAGAGGATTACCTTGCAGAGAGTACACTTCTGTCAGAGTATGGGAAAGTACAGGGAATCAGTGTATTACGAGAGAATCTCTATATTATAGAAGAGGATGGAACACTTAGGGATTATGAGATAGGCAATTCATTGACGGTACAGCCCTCTTGCGACAATTTTATTAAGGTTTTCGATGCTAACGGAGAGGTATTAAAGCTTAATGAGGGAGAGATAGCACTTCCGAATGCAGAGGTTGAGGATAGGGATTTGCAGGTAGGTGATAAGCTGCAGCTTACAATAGGTGAGGTGACACAGGAGCTTACACTGGCAGTTATCATGAAGGATGTTACCTTTGGCTCTAAGATGATAGGCTTTAAAAGAGCGGTGATTAGTGATGCAGATTATGAGAAGTTTCAAAATCAGGAGAATATGCTGTATACAAATTTGTATTGTGTGAACAGTGAGGATGTTAAGGCATTTGCGTCGGATTTGCAGAAACAGAATTTTGCGATGATATCGCAGGTAGAAAAAGGGATGTTGGAAATGGCATATGTCATGGACATGTTAATCGCAGTTATTTTGATTATAGTAAGTGTATGCTTGATTTTGATTTCCTTTTTGGTGCTTCGTTTTACGATTGTCTTTACCTTGCAGGAGGATTTTAAAGAAATCGGTATTATGAAAGCGATTGGTATGCGTGATGCCGGAATTAAAGGTATCTATTTGGTGAAGTACTTTGCGATTGCGGTGCTTGCGGCATCATTAGGTGTGGTGCTTAGTGTACCATTTGGTCGCATTCTTTTAGAGGTAACACTGATAAATATAGTGGTGGAGGATACCTCGAATTATTTCTGGCTGCATATAGTTAGTGGTGGTGTAATCGTGTCAGTCGTGTTATGGTTCTGCAATATGACAGCGAATCAGCTTAAGAGATATTCAGCAATTGATGCAATTCGAAGTGGCTCAAATGGAGAGCGTTATACGGCAAAGAGCAGGATGAAGCTTTGGAAGAATAAGAAGCTGAAGGTGGGAAGCTTTATGGCTTTAAATGATGTGTTGAGTCATCCGAAGCGCTTTATGGTATTGATTTTGACCTTTTGTGTAGGAACTATGCTAATACAGCTTCCTTTAAGTGCGCTACATACATTGACGTCGAGTGCTACGGCACAGTATTTTGGATTTCCGGTTGTAGATGCGTATTTCAATAATAACAAAGCAGAGCAATATATCTATGATAAGGATATTTCTGTGATAGAAGCGGATTTTAAGGAAATTGAGCAGAAGGTAGCCGAGTATGGATATACAGCACATGCAGGTACTACGCTAGGATATACGATATCCTGCTATGCTAATGATGAAGAGGAGCGATATAGCTTTTATACTTCGCAAAGCATGGGTTCCATAGAGGATAATTATGTCATAGTTGAGGGGAGAATGCCGCAAGAAGAGGATGAGGTAATGCTTACTGAGGTATTGGCGAAGAAGCTTGATGTGACAGTGGGCGATTATATTACATATTCCATGGCAGATGGGGATAAGAAATATATGGTAACAGGACTATATCAAAGTATGATAAATTTGGGGGAGGGAGCATATTTATGCCAAAAAGCCAAGCCAAGTAGCGAATATCTTGCGGGATTTTTTAGTATGTATATGGAAATCGAAGAGCTGGAAGCTGAGGAGGCAGTAGCATTTCTTAGAGAGATTTATCCGGATTATAGGTTTGGAGACATTTATGAGGAATTGACGTATATGCTTGGTGATATCACGAGTATTATGGAGGTGGTAATTCATCTGATTACCCTTATTGTACTTATTATGAACAGCTTGATTACTGTGCTTGTGATGAAAGCCATGATGATTCGAGAAAGAGGAGACATAGCACTGCTAAGAAGTCTTGGTTTTACGGTGAAGAGTATACGGGGTTGGCTGATTCGTAGAGTAATGATAGTGCTTGTGATTGCAGTAGGAATGGGAACGGTGCTTTCTAAGCTATTGGAGCCGGTTACGATTATTCCGATTTTTGCTATGCAGGGTGCAAAGGATATAGAAATTGTGATGAACCCGTTAGAGACCTTTGTATTGTATCCGTTGATGCTTTTGGCAGCAACAACTCTGTCAGCGGTATGGTGTACAAGGGATGTAAGGAAGGTTGCGCCAACAGAAGTAAATAATATAGAATAGTGAGGAAAATAGAATGAGTTCATTAGTAGTAAAGGATTTGTGCAAAACATATATCACCAATAAGAGACAGAATAATGTTCTTCGTAATGTGAATTTGGAAATTAAAGAAGGAGAAATGGTGGCAATCATGGGGCCTAGCGGTTCAGGAAAATCAACCCTTTTGTATGCAATCAGCGGCATGGATAAACCGACAGCAGGAAGCGTTGATTTCTTTGGAAAGGATATTACTAAGCTTGATGGTGATGCTCTAAGTGATATGCGATTGAATGAAATGGGATTCATCTTCCAGCAGATGTATATGTTGAAGAATTTGAGTATTTATGACAATATTATTTTGCCGGCATATCAGTCAAAAAGAGGACAGGATAAGGCGAATCGTGATACAATCAACGAGAGAGCCAAGGAGCTTATGAAGAAGCTTGGAATTAGTGAAGTGGCAGAGAATGATATCAATGAGGTATCGGGCGGACAGCTACAGAGAGCATGTATCTGTAGGTGTCTTATGAATGAACCGAAGATGATTTTTGCAGATGAGCCGACAGGCGCATTGAATCAGCAAAATTCCAAGGAAGTCATGAAGGAGCTGAACCGTATCAATGCCGAGGGAACCACAGTGATGCTGGTAACCCATGATATGAGGGTAGCGGCACAGAGTGACAGGGTACTTTATATTGAGGATGGTAATATCAAGGGAGAAATCCTATTCGGAAAGTTTACGGATGCCGGGCAGATGAGAGAAAGAGAAAGAATGATTTCCGGATGGCTTATGGAAATGGGCTTCTAGAAGTAATATATGAGGGAGTTAAAGATGACAGATATTCTTTTGCTTGAAGATAATGAAGAATTAAATACATTGATGAAGACCTTTTTGGAGAAGGCGGGATATCAGGTGTCAGGTGTAAAGACAGGTGAGGAAGCGTTGGAGTGGTTAGAGTGTGAATCAGCAAAATTGTTGATTTTGGATGTTATGCTTCCGGGTGTGGACGGCTTTGCAGTGTGTAGTAAGATTAGAGAACAGAGCAGTGTGCCGATTATATTTTTAAGCGCCAGAGCAGAGAAGGAAGCGAAGATGAGCGGATTTTCACTTGGCGCCGACGATTATATGGAAAAGCCTGTAGATATGGATATTTTGCTTGCCAAGGTGCAGGCATTGATGAAGCGTAATTATGACTTGAAGCAGAAGAATACCCTGTTACATTCAGGAGCACTTTCCGTTGATAAGGAAAACAGACAGGCTTTCCTAGATGGGAAGGAGCTTATGCTTACGGTAAAAGAGTATGAATTGCTTTTATTACTGGTAGAGAACCCGGGGAAGACTCTGCATAAGGATTTTCTCTTTGGCAAGGTCTGGGGCATGGACAGCTTTAGTGAGAATCAGACGCTCACTGTACATATTAAGATGCTTCGGGATAAGATAGAAGAGGATTCCAAGCATCCAAAGAGGATACAGACGATATGGGGAGTAGGCTACAGGTATGAAGAGATTTCGTAGAATCATAATTGCAGTAACAGTTGTGTATCTGTGCCTGGCAGGAATATTGTTGTGGAAGGGATATTCTGTGCAGGAAAGCAGTGAGTTTTCTTATAAGGTAGAGATTCATGAGATAATGAGAGAGCTTTCTAAAGGCAAGAACATAGAGGAAGTGCAGTCAGGCGAATATGAAGATATTGTTGAGATTACATATTTATCCGGGGAGGAAGCACAGTGCGCCGAAGGATTAGAACAGTTCTATGCAGGTGCAAATGGCGTACACACATGTATCCGCCCTTATGTGACAGATGATGTGATAAAGGGTTATGTTCGGTTTGATTATGTGTTGGCTAAGAAAGATACTTCTTTGTTATGGCTGACACAAGGCATTTTATTGCTTGTTTTTTTATGTGTGATGGTGTTATTGGTTTATATCCAAAAGGTTATTTTGCAGCCTTTTCATTCTATGAGCGAGCTTCCTTACGAGCTTTCTAAGGGGCATTTGATGCTGGATGTGGAGGAGAATAAACATCGCTTCTTTGGCAAGTTTCTATGGGGACTTTCTATGCTTGGAGATACACTAAAGGATGCAAGAGCAAAGGAGTTGAAGCTATTAAAGGAGAAAAAGCTGCTGTTATTATCCATTTCCCATGATATTAAGATACCGCTAAGTGCAATTAAGCTTCACGCCAAGGCACTCAAGGAGAATTTGTACGAAACTAAGGAAAAACGCCATGAAGCAGCAGGTTTAATAGAGAATCATGTAGTGGAGATTGAGGAGTTTGTAAAGCAGATTATGTCTGCTTCGAGTGAGGAGATTATTCCCATTGAGGTCATAAATACAGAGTTTTATCTAAAGGATTATATAGAGAAGCTGCGAGCGGTATATGCGCCAAAGTTTGCAGTGACTTTAACAGATTTTACAGTTTCAGGGTATAGCGATAAGCTGCTAAAGGGTGATTTTGACAGAGCCTTTGAGGTGTTGGAGAACCTTATGGAAAATGCAATCAAGTACGGTGACGGAAGACATATTCGGGTAGATTTCTATGAAGAGGAGGACTGCCAGATTGTCAGGGTATTTAATACAGGAGAGCCTGTGGCAGCAGACCAGCTTCCGCATCTGTTTGACAGCTTTTATCGAGGAAGTAATGCTTCTGATAAGCAGGGAAATGGTCTTGGATTGTATATTGCAAGACAGATTATGAGTAAAATGGACGGAGAAATCTTTGCCGAGAGACATGAGGAGGGAATGAGTTTTCATTTGGTATTTCGAATGTAAACAGGTACCCTTTTTCGACACTTGGAATATGATAAGATAGAATCTTAACTGAAAAGAGTGAAACAATGAAGCGAGATTATTTTACAGACAGCAGCTTTTTACAAATGACACCAGATATGGAAAGGGTGCGTGAGGATACGCCTACAACACCATTGCCAAATCAGGGTGAGGGTGGTCCTGTCTATTCGCCGGATGAGACACAGGATGCAATGCCTGTTGCACCATTGCCTAATGTAGGAGAGGGCGGTCCTGTATTTCCGGGAAACAATCCGGGGATGCCTAATCGTCCCGGTATACCAATGCCTGGTATGCCAATACCTGGTATGCCGATGCCTGATTTTGGTTCAACAGTTGCAGGAATCATCGGAACGATTATTTCTTCTCATCCAAGACCAAACCAGCCATGCCGTTTTTGCGCACCTAATATGAACAGAACAGGAATGATTCGTTTCCTGAATGCAGCTACAGGCTATAATCCTTTTATCATCTATGTAAATGAGAATGAGTTTTCACAGAATTTGGGATTTGCCGAGCTGACAGAGTATGAATATGTTTCTGTGGGAATGCCTACCATCACTGTTATGGGCGAGAATGGATATATATTCGTACAGCAGCAGATAGATGTAAAGCTGAATGATATTATGACGATTGCGATTGTCAATACGGACAATGGATTAGAACTTCAGATGATTATGGACAGAGGATGTACAAGAGGCTCTAATCTGTCATGCATTCGTGCGGCAAACCTGGCATATAATAGTGGTTCGCTTTCTGTAAATATTGGCAACCAGAGAGTGAATTTCCCAAATCTTCGTTATAGAGCAGTATCGAATTTTGAGCAGATTTGGCCATCGTTGTATGTTTACACAGTAAGTAGAGAGTTGGGAGCAAGACGTCCCGGGGTAAATAATATTTTATTGGCGGCACCGTTGAATGTGCAGGCAGACAGAAACTACACTATTTATTTATTGAATTGGAATGCAAATTCAGTGGATACAGTTAAGGCGTTGGTGGTTGAGGATATGTAACAGGATAAAAGGATTTACAGGGAGTTCACCGTTTGGTGGACTCTTTTATCTTCAATCAGTCGTCCGGCAAAACATGACGGTGTTTGTTCATACCTTATCTTGTAGAGTGCAGAAGCTTGTTTTATAATATGGTGTAGAGGTTATTGATACGATAGTCAGATAGGAGGACATAAAGCTATGAAGTTCTATAAAGGTGTTGATATTTCGTCATTATTAGAGATGGAAGATAACGGTTTTTGCTTGTATGCAGAGGATGGAAGAGAATGTGAAGCATTAGAGCTTTGTAAGTATTATGGAGTGAATTCTATCCGACTTCGTATATGGAATGACCCGGCAAGTGTGCCGGAAGCCCGCGGGTATTGTGATTTGGAGCATACGGTTAGATTTGCTAAGAGAATTAAGGCGCAAGGCTTGCACTTTTTATTGGATTTTCATTATTCGGATTGGTGGGCAGACCCGGGGAAACAGACAAAGCCTAAGGCCTGGGAGCATTTGGACAAGGATGCTTTAGTGCAGGCGGTATATGACTATACAAAGCAGGTGTTGGAGCGCTTACGCAGTGAGGGCTGTCTTCCTGACATGGTACAGATAGGGAATGAGATTCGAAGCGGAATGTTATTCCCGGATGGAGAGGTGCCTAATTATGTACAGTTGGCGAAGCTTGTGAATGCAGGAATACAGGCTGCAAGAGATGTGGACAGTAATATTCAGGTGATGGTTCACTTGGACCAAGGCGGTAAGTATTATTATCTTCGTGAGTGGTATGATGCCATGTTTGAGGCAGGCTTGCAGGAGTTTGATGTGATTGGTATTTCCTTCTATGCTTTCTGGCATGGAACTTTTACGGATTTGAAGAATTCCATGGAGGCACTGGCAGATAGATATAAGCTTCCGGTGATTGTCGTAGAGACAGCACATCCTTGGCGCAGTAGTGATGATGGATTTATCACAGCAGACCAGGAGAAGATAGCAGGATTTCCGGCAGGAATTGAAGAACAGAAGACGGTAATGCGCCTATTAATGAATATTGTAGCGTCAGTATCCAATGAGATGGGCTGTGGTGTATATTACTGGGAGCCGTTGGTTCTTCCGCTGGAGTGTCAGGGAAGCTGGGGACGTAATATGGGAATGCTGAGCTTGGATAGCAAGGCATTACCGGGTTTTGCGGAGTTTCGATTTGAGAGAAGCGACCTTTGTGCAGATGAGATTGTTAAAATATACCATCCTAATGACATTATGGTAGCAAAGGGCATTGAGGTTGTGATGCCAAAGTCAGTAGAAGTACTGCGTTATGACGGTGTCCGTGATGAATATGGGGTACGCTGGGATGAAGTGAGTACGAAAGAGTGTGGTACCTTTGAGATAAAAGGCTATGTCGATGTATTAGAGCAGGAAACCCACATGATAATTCAGGTACTGGAAGAACTTCCTAAATATGTGAATTTGGTTAGAAATTCTGATTTTTCAAAGGGAGAATCGGAGTGGATGGTGATTAAAAAGCAGGATTATATTCAGACCAAGATTAATCAGGAAGAAGAATATTTACAGGTAAGCTCCAATCAGAATTTTGATTTTTATCTTTGTCAGGACGTACAGATTCTGGAGAAAGGACGCTATGTATTGAGTGTACTTTACAGAGGAACCAATACTACGGATGTTAAGGTCAGATTGTACGGTGAGCAGGTGGCAGGTGATACCAAGGTAAGGGTAGAAAAGAATATTTATCCGACGGATGATGACTGGATGCAGTATGAGATTACGGATATTGAACTGAATGTCGGCTGCTTCACGGTTGGAATAGAGATGAAGACACCGCCGATAATGGGTAAGATAAAGGGATTTGCACTATATAAAAAGGAGTAGATAGAGGTACAGAATGTTAGAGGTAAAAGAAACATTTTATTTGAATGGAAAAGAGCTGCAGATTATTTCAGCATCTTTTCATTATTTTCGTACAGTGCCGGAGTATTGGAGAGACAGATTGGAGAAACTCAAGAATATGGGCTGTAATACGATAGAGACCTATATCCCTTGGAATTGCAGTTTCTTTTGTGACATCCGACGGACCATGGAAGGAAAGCGGCTTTAAGGCAGGCTGTGTGGAAGGAGCTTTACCAACCGGTAATTTTGGTTCAGATGCGGCTAAGCAGTTTCCGGCGATGGAGCAGTATATAGGTAAGAAGGTTCCGCTGATGTGTATGGAGTTTTGGAATGGCTGGTTTGACGCATGGGTGAGGAGCATCATACGGCGGCAGCAAAGGAGCTTGACGAGATTCTTTCCCGTGGTCATGTGAACTTTTACATGGGAGAGGGGGGAACAAGCTTTGGATTTATGAGTGGTAGAAATGCAGGAAATACGACCTGTGATATTACCTCCTATGATTATGATGGTCCTTTATCTGAGGATGGACAGCTGACAGAGAAGTACTATGCCTGTCAGAAGGTGATTCGTAAGTATAGGGATTTTGAGGAGATGCCTCTTAGCATGGATATACAGAGAAAGAACTATGGAAGAGATAGACCAGAGTGTGGGTTATATGTTGTATCGTATTCAGGCTACACCTGAAGAGAAGGTACCGAATATACAACTTGAAGGAGCCAATGATAGAACACAGGTATATCAGAATGGTGTACTTTCCTTTGTGGATGGTTTTGATAATCGTGGCTGTTTCTATGAGAGTAAAGAGCCTGTAACAGCCCCTGTCATTGATTTATTGTGCGAGAATATGTCCAGAGAGAATTTTGGAACAGGCTTAGACGAACAGCGCAAGGGTATTAGCAAAGGCGTGAAGATTAATGAACATTATCATTATGGATATGAGATTTACTCATTGCCTTTTGATGAGGAGCAGATTGCAAAGCTGAACTTTGATAAAGGTTATGAGGAAGGACAGCCAAGTTTTTCATTGTATGAATTGGAGATAGATGAGGTCGCAGATACATTTTTAGACTTTACAGGCTTTGGAAAGGGTTGTGCTTTTGTAAATGGCTTTAACATTGGAAGATTCTGGGAGATAGGACCACAGAAGAGGCTATATATCCCGGCACCTTTGCTAAAGAAGGGCTTGAATCAGATTATTCTCTTTGAAACCGAAGGCAAGACAAGTGATTGTCTGAGTTTGTGTGATACTGGCGTTTTCTAAAGAAAATAGAGGGATTTTTGGAGTTCCGATTTGAAAGAAGTGATTTGGGTAAAAATGAAATTACAAAGATATATCAGTCTAATGATATAATGGTTATCAAAGGTACAGAAGTTGTTGTTCTAAAGTTAGTAGAGGTTAAATGAATTAGATTAGGTGATAAAAACTACTTGGACTTTTTCATTTTTATTTTGACAGCAAAGTATATTTGTACTTTAAGTTTTGCACAGAGGAGAAGTTAAGGATGAATAATGAGAAAGTAGAAAAGACAAGTGGTTATGACTATGAGCAGATTTCACCAGACCCACAAGAATATATTATGCAATATCATGGTTTTGATATAACACAGCAGATATATGACAGGGAGGATAGTAGTCGAAAAGAATCTGTTACCTATCGAGAAATTGATGCAAAGAAGAAACGTGATCGTCTTATTATGAGGTATGCTGCACGTATGATGGATTTATGTATTTATGTGCTATAGACTATGACGAATCTGCCTATAATCGATACGCAACGGGTTCTTACCACGGAATGGTAGACGAAGGTGATGTAATGAGATATAGCATCAAATACAAAATTTCAAAGTAGTAACCAAACACCGCAACGCTTCGCGAGACGGCTTATTGGACACAAAAGCCTATTGCTTATGATATGAGCAATAGGCTTTTTACTTTACGAGGAAAGTGCTCGAAAAGTAGTGGAAGTTAAACAAGAATCAGCGAAGCTGATTCTTGCAGAGTGTTGCCGCCGGGCAACACTTTTTTATAGCTTTATTTGTAATTTCATCATAGGGCTAATGAAAAAATCATAATCCGTTCCCGAGGGTCATTTCCATCAAACAAATCATCGCAAGCTATCTCATCGTAAAATTCCAACTCGTCCACGGTCATAAGATATGAAATATACTCCTCTGACGGATAATAAAAAAACAAAAGCATATCCCTTGGTTTCTCATAGTAAGATTCTATTATTCTTGCTATCACTTTGCGAAGTAACTCCGCAGAAAAAGGATTGAAAAAATAGAACCTATTGACTTCCGGTGGCACTTCGTATTCTTCTGCTCTCGTCAGTACAAATTCTGACTTTCTACTAGAAACAGCAGTCTTTTGGTTTTCCAGTGCACTCTGATAAATCCGTTCATCATATTCAATTCCTATGGTATTTGCTTTCGTCTGA
>SVFJ01000081.1 GCA_015056925.1 Lachnospiraceae bacterium
GATTGCGGTAAACACTTCCTTTAAATAAGGCTGGTATACTACTCCCATATATTGTTCTCCATCCTTTGTTAATCCTACAGAGATGGCGCTGGTGTGATAATCCTTAATAAAATTAGTTGTTCCATCGATCGGATCTACTACAAATGCGTATCCCTTAGCAATGGAGGCATGTATATCCTCTTCTTCACCCACAAATGTTGCCTCTGGAAGAATTGCTAACAGCTTCTCCTGCAACGCTTCTTGAACCTTTTTGTCATAGGTCGTTACAAAGTTTGCCTCTCCCGCCTTGGCATCCACCATACAGGCATTCCTGTCCGCATTTAATATAATCTCTCCACAGTCCTTCACACATTCAATTATTTGTTCTAATAAAATCTGCTCACTCATCTTCTATCCCTCTCCTATGATGCAGAAAAAGAAGACCTTAATAGTCTTCTTCCTCCACCTTTTCTTCAATATCATTAACCGGCTTCTCTAAACCTTCAATTACAATGCCATTCTTCTCTGCATAATCCCAAAGTGCTGCATGAATTGCCTCCTCTGCAAGCAGTGAACAGTGAACCTTTACAGGCGGAAGTCCATCAAGCGCCTCCATAACAGCCTTATTGGTAACCTCTAACGCTTCCTGCACTGTCTTACCCTTGACAAGCTCTGTTGCCATACTGCTGGTTGCAACTGCCGCACCACAGCCAAAGGTCTTGAACTTTGCTTCCTGAATAATGCCATTATCATCAATATCAAGATAAATTCTCATGATATCTCCGCACTTCGCATTACCAACGGTTCCTACACCACTGGCATTCTCTATCTCTCCTACATTTCTTGGATTTGTAAAATGGTCCATAACTTTCTCTGTATACATATCAATGCCCTTACCTTTCCATAAGCCTTGCTTAGTTCTTTTGTTTCTTTATAAAATCCTCGTAAAGCGGTGACATCGCACGTAATCTTTCAATGATTACCTTTAACTCATCCACTGTCGTATCAATATCTTCCTTCGTAGTCTCCTCTGACATGGTAAGTCTCAAAGAGCCATGCGCAATCTCATGCGGCAATCCAATCGCAAGCAAAACATGAGAAGGGTCAAGTGAACCTGATGTACATGCAGACCCCGAAGAAGCACAGATACCCTTCTGGTCCAACATAATCAACATAGACTCACCCTCAATAAACTGAAAGCAGAAATGTGCATTACCCGGAAGTCTCTTTACAGGGTCACCGTTCAGTCTGCTGTAAGGAATCTCTGTCAAAACTCTGTTAATGAGATAATCTCTTAACTCGATTTCCTTTGCCATATTCTCCTGCATACGCTCACCGGCAATACGGATTGCCTCTCCAAATCCTACAATACCCGGAGTATTCAAAGTTCCCGCACGTCTTGAACGCTCCTGCGCTCCACCATGAATATACGAACCAACCTTAATACCCTTTCTGATATACATCAAACCGATTCCTTTTGGTGCGTGAAGCTTATGTCCGCTGGCACTTAAAAAATCGATATTCATCTCATCCACATTCATCGGAATATGTCCATATGCCTGCACCGCATCTGTATGGAACAGCACCTTATGCTCCTTAGCCAAAGCACCAATCTCTTTAAGTGGCTGAATCGTACCAATCTCATTATTTGCTGCCATAATTGTAATTAAAATGGTATCCGGTCTGATGGCTGCCTTCAAATCATCCATCTTTACAATACCCATCTCATCTACATCAAGATAAGTGACCTCAAAGCCCTGCTTCTCCATATACTGACATGTATGCAGAATTGCATGATGCTCAATCTTCGTTGTGATAATATGCTTTCCTTTATTCTTATAAGTCTCACATACCGTCTTAATAACCCAGTTATCCGACTCACTACCGCCTGCTGTGAAATAAATCTCATTAGAAGCAGCACCAATCAGCTTCGCAGCCTGTTCCCTGGCTTCGTTTACTGCCTTCATGCTCTTGCCTGCAAAGCTGTAAATTGCAGAAGGATTCGCATACTGTTCGCAAAAATAAGGCTTCATTACCTCAAATACTTCCTCGCTTACCTTAGTGGTAGCGGCATTATCAAGATATATCATAATGTTCTCCATTCCGCTGCATACTATATCGAATAGCTGTGGGCAGCTCTTTTTTGTCTCTCTATCTCCAGTAAATCTTCCAGTGTTATACCGTCAATAACATCATTTACCGCATCATAAACCTTCTTCCATACCACAACAGAAGCACATTGATAACTTCTGTCACAGGATGCCCCCGATGCCGAAAGGCACTCCACCGGTGCAAGATTCCCTTCCGTCAGGCGAAGTATCATACCAACCGTATAATCAGCAGGGGCATTCACGAGCTGATATCCCCCCTGAGCACCTCTTGTACTTCTCACATAGCCTGCCTTATTCAGGACTGCGATAATCTGTTCCATATATTTCTCAGATATTCCCTGTCTTGCAGCAATATCCTTTAACTTAATCGTCTCACCGATATGGTCTGCCAAATCCAACATGATTCGCAACGCATAACGTCCCTTTGTTGAAACCGTCATAACAAACCTCCATAATCTCCACAACCCGTTATACCACTTAATTCCTATCATGTCAATAGGAATTAAGTGAAAAGGGACCGACATACGTCAATCCCTTCCTATGTATTCCTTATGAAATTATGATTCCTAGTTTGACAAAATCTGCTGTTCAAAAGACTCAAAATCCATCTGCTCATATGCATTATTCAAATCCTTGTTATTCCAGCTGTTCTTCTCCTTACCGGATAATCTGGTCGGCTCATTGTAACCATTCTTTAAAATAGATAATACATATCCCACCTTATTATTTACCTGCTGACGCATAGTATACGTTAAAATCTCAAAAAGCTGCTCTTTGGTACGATTATTTGCCTTAGCAGTCTTCAAGATATCCTTAGCCTCCTTCACAGAGCATTCAAAGACATCAATAATCTCCTTCTCCTCCTCTGTTGCAACTAATGACTCTCCATTCTTCTCGATATCTTCATACTCTACAATGGTCTTCTTTGGCTTGAGTGCCTTAACCCAGAACTCAACCTCACTGATACCCTGCTGTCCAGACGGCAGCTTCTCATAAATCAGCTTATACTCAAAGGAAATGTCTGTGTTACCGTTAATTTCTTCGTAGGGCTTGTCCAAAATCTCACGTTTAACGTTACCATTGGCATAAGAATCCGGTATCTTCATCATCTTACGAAGCTCATCAAAGGAAATCTTGAAATTACCTCCTCTGAAATTCTCCCTATCCTTCAACAGATAATATAATCTCTTAGAGTACTTCTTGGTCAGATTCAGCGGATACTCGATTCGATAGTAGGCTCCCTGCTTGGCAGATATAATCATCTGCTTAACCTCCGGATGAAGGTCTACGACAATCTTACTTCTACCCTCGTCTCCACGCTTCTTCTGATACTTAATCTTACTGAACCACGGATAGTAAATATCCGTTCCTTCGTCCTCCTTCAGGCGAAAGCCCACACCCTCGAACTTCTTAACCGCCTTCTGTAAATATGAATATGCATTGGACTCATCCTGTAAATTGTACAGGTGCTTCACATCTGCAATATTAATCTCATATCGGGTATTATCTTCTGTATCCTCGCCTTCACCTACAATACCAAGCAGAATATCAATAATATCATTCTGTCGTCTGTCCAAATCATATCTTGCTTCAATAATTGTCATTGGTCTGAATGCGACATCCTTACCACCCTGTTTTTTCTTACGCTCCATGTACTACCTTCCCTCTACACGTAAGTCGGCACAATTACTTTATAATCTGCCACTCTTAATGCCTTAACATAATATCTTTATTATAATCCAATTTTCCCCTCTAAACAAGCGAAACTTCATTACTACTGCCCGTTCCTCGTTCCGTATCTGACCTCTTCATAAAGCACATGCAATTTCTGCATCTCTTCATCCTCTGAAAGCCCTGCATTTTCCTCTATCTCAGCCGGAGATTCATACGGCATCGGCCTGTCCTTGCGATGCCTGCGTATCATTTGTCTGTATCTTTTACGCACGCTGTAGCCTTCCATGCCCTTTTCTTCCTTTTTCGGCTTCAAAGATTCTATCTTCTCCTCCAGCTCCGTCAGGTCTTCCACCTCATCTCCATTCTCATCAAAAGCATCCCTAAAATTATCAAAAACATTTTTGATAGACTTAACAATCTGAACCGCTACTACAAGGAATAGCACTCCAAGAACTGCCATAAAGACATCGCTCACCCACTTAGGAAGAGTCTTTATTTCTGTATCTCCCATAATCAACTTCTGATAATCAATCTCTTGATGGGATACCTGAAACTTTGCTTCCGACTCATAATCAATCATCAACAGCGGCTTGTCACTTCTCCACTCACGGATATCTGTATATTGTCTGGCATCGGACAAGAATATTGCCACAAACATAATAGCAATGCTTGTCAAAACGAAAACAGCCAATACACTACCTGTAATCCCATATACCCTTTTCTTAGGAACTCCGGATACACGCTTATTTAATAAGAAATAGCGCTCTGTCGAAGTCATAAAGCTATGTAATAAACAGAGTATAAAATAAACACCCGCACTATAAAATGCTCCATCAGCCAGCGGTGGAAAATAAAAGAAGATTCCAACCAGATACGCACATGCAAACGCCACCATAAAGGGCATTCTGGGCTTATCCAAGAAACCTGTTCTTGGTACAAAGTCCATATCACCGTCCCTACGGGTTGTTATTGTATTGAGTCTTTCCATATATCTTGCAGCTACTACTGCAAAACTCTCTAAGATAATAAATACAACATACCCCTGCAAAAACGCACTCTTTGTCATTACAGGTCCTACAAACCACGCAAGACCTCCTGTCAGCAGCAATGTCAGTATACATACCAGTGTATAACCTGCCATACTCTTACATCGCTTCACAGCAACTCCGGATAAAACTATTGGTATCGCAACCAGAAGACACTTCCAATAAATATCATCTACCAAAACTGCATGCGTATATCTGTTGTCACTGTTAAGTGCCAACGCATATACCACAGGTATCATCACTGCCAATACCAAGGTCGCATGAGACCACTCCAAAATCTGTCTGATGTATCGTCTTAGCATCTTGGCACCTCCCTCACTATCCAATGCTGATTGTCAGCAAGTGTTGGCTTATCCGGCATTTCATTAGAGTATGCCGACTGAATCCAAATCATAAACTGTTCCTTCCCTGCAATCTCTTTTATCTGCTCTGCATCAATATTTTTGGAAATCAGTATAAGCACCGCATCCTTAGGCGGCTGCACCAAACACTTTTCAAAAGGTACATACCCCTGCTCCGGTGCATATAAAGCCAATGCCTTCTCTACCCTTTCAGTCTGTACTCTTCCACTATCCGGCTCAAGACGAAGGAACCCATCTTCCTGCCTTGCATTCATATATAATCCAACCTCTATTCCCTGTGCAATCAGCTTTCTTACCAAGGTTGCCGCAACACTAATGCTATCCTCCACCAGTTCATCCTGCTTTAAGATACCACTATCTTCAATATCCAAGTAAATCATAACCTTCTCTGACAATGCAGAATCAAAGGTATTGACCATAAGATTTCCTGTCTTGGCACTCGCCTTCCAGTTAATTGTCTTCATCGGGTCTGTCAGTGTATACTCTCTGATAGAACGAAATGCAAATGGGTCCTCATATAAATGCTTTGCGCACTGCAATGTCCCTAACATCTTTTCACATATCATCATAATATCAGAGATATCCGCCCTGGCAGGATATACATAAAGCGATGTTTCATTTGGTATTCTGATACCATAACGCTTATCATATAACATGGAGTAGCTTTTGAGTTCTATCTCATCTATCGTATAATAACCTCTTTTGGTACACAACACATCAATCTGTCTGGTAATCTTCTGATAGCCCAGCGCAGAAAAGATATCACGCTTGTAAATATAGTCACTGACATTCGTATTCTCCGTATCTTTGAATACCAGCTCTTTGCGGGCTGAAAACAGCACCTCTAAAACAGGTACCGGCAATTTCTTACGATTCTCAATCACCTCATAAAGCTTTGTCTGTTCTCCGGCGTATACATAATCCTGTGAAAAACGCACCTTAGCATCAAAAGAATGTCTCCAATGCTTCTGATAATACTTTCGCCAGCCTATGTACAACACAATGATTCCTACTATAAAGACTATTATCATCTCTTTGTCCAATCCTCTGTCGGTAATGCAATACTCTGTAATAAATTATGAATATAATTCACCTTCTGCTGCTCTCCCATATCCATAATCAATCTGTGCTGCAATACAGGTACCGCTACTTTCTTGATATCCTCCGGCACCACATAATCTCTTCCCTGCATCAGCGCATACCCTTGAGAAGCTCTTAAAAATGCCAACGTACCACGCGGACTGATACCCTGCTGTACTCCTTCCTTTCGGGTTGCCTGTACCAGATTTACAATATAATCCTTCAAATCATTATGAATATATACCTGTCTGCAAGCCTCCTGCAGCTGCTTAATCTCCTCAAGAGAACATACTGCCAAAATCGTCTGCAGCGGCTCGTCTACGATAAAACGGTCTATCATCTGTCGTTCTTCCTTGGCAGTCATACTTCCCATAGAAATCTTCATCAGAAAACGGTCTAACTGTGCCTCCGGAAGCGGAAAACATCCAATTGTCTCTACGGGGTTCTGTGTAGCAATAACAAAGAAAGGCTTATCCAGCTGTCTGGTTACACCATCTACCGTCACCTGTCCCTCTGCCATACACTCCAATAAGCTGGACTGGGTTCTTGGTGTAGCACGATTAATCTCATCTGCTAATAAAATGTTTGTAAATACAGGTCCTTCCTTAAATACAAACGCACCCTTCTCCTGATTATAATATGACAAACCTGTCACATCACTTGGAAGTAAATCCGGTGTAAACTGTACTCGGTCAAACTTACTTGCCATGGACTTTGCCAAAGACTTTGCAAGCACTGTCTTACCTGTTCCCGGAACATCCTCTAACAACACATGTCCTCCGGCGACAAGAGAAGTCAGTAACAAATCCATAACCTCGCTCTTGCCAATGATAACCCTAGCCATATTTTCCTTTATTCTCTGCAATAATTCTATATTTTCTGCCATTACTATTCCTCCAAAATATTCTCTTATGTTAACTCACTTTATCATAACATAATATAACTTATGAGAAATTGCAAAGCAAATTCTCATAAAAGGCACATTTTTGTGCCGCGCATCCGATTACAGGGTTCACGAAGTGGAGCCTGTAATATAACTTATGAGAAATTGCAAAGCAAATTCTCATAAAAGGCACATTTTGTGCCGCGCATCCGATTACAGGGTTCACGAAGTGGAGCCTGTAATATAACTTATAAGAAGTTGCAACGCAAATTCTTATAAAAGGCACATTTTTGTGCCGCGCATCCGATTACAGGGTTCACGAAGTGGTTCCTGTAATATAATTATAATTATAATGAAAATGTAAATAAAAATGCAATTCCTGCACGAAATGTCCTCATTTCAGCACGAATTGCATCTTACTACGATATCCCTGTCAACGGAAGCATCACTTCTGTGGCAAATACACCGCTTTCTGTCTGTCGGTTAATATATCCATGATACTTGGCTACAATACTATCTATTCGAAGCAAACCAAAACCATGCTCCCCATCCTTATTGGTCAGGAACAGATTCCCCTTCTTCTTAGCCGTTCCATCCATAGAATTAGTCACCGATATATATAACTGCTTCTTCAATATATCCATATAAATTCTAAGAAATCTTTCCTCTTCCTTCAGCTGCATACATGCCTCCATGGCATTATCCAACAGATTACCGATAAGCACAGACAAATCAATACCCGATATAGAAATACTCTGCGGCACGATTGCCGTTACATCTACCCTGATATTACGTTCCTTCATCATGGCAAGCTTACTATTCAATATTGCATCTACCATAACATTTCCTGTCTTAATCACAGTATCCACAGTAGTTAAATCCTTCTCCAAATGCTCCAGATACTCTGTCGCCTCATGATACTGACCCATTCCCATGTGAACCTTCAACACTTGTATGTGATTATGATAATCATGACGCCATCCCCGCATTTTTCTATACATGGTCTCTACCTCATCATAATGGCGATTCACCAAATCATTTTGAAAGCGGGCAATCTTCTTATCTACCAGTTTAGGCAGAATACATAGCCATAAAACCAAATTGCATAATACAATCACTCCTAATGCAATCAGAATGACCGATAACTCTTTCATACTTCTTTCCCTTCCTATATAACACTTATTCAGATGTATAGGTTCTGATAAACGCTTCATTCACCGGCTTTGTTGCTCCTCTGCTAATCGGAAGTCTGATACCACTGTCCATAATAAGCTCTGACTTTACAATCGCCGAAGCATGCTGCATATTGACCAGATAAGAACGATGACATGCAATAAACTGCTGTCTGTCTTGCAGCAAATCCTTCATTTCACTAATGGAATGCTTAATCTTACACTCACGATTGGATGTATAAAGTACACTCTGATGTCCTGCCGCCTCTATATACCAAATATCCGATGGCAATATAAAAATACTGCCGCTCTCAGTCTGTAGCAAAAGCTTGTCCTCCGGCTTCTGTGCTCTTTGAAACTTATCCAACACCCCAAACAGCTTCTCCTTGTGAATCGGCTTCAACAGATAATGCAATGCTGACACCTCATAGCCTTGCGCCATATAGCTCTCATATCCCGTAACAAACAGAATCGGAATATCTGCATACTGTTCCCGAAGCTTCATTGCAAGCTCCATACCATTAAGCTCTCCCATCTCGATATCAAGAATCAGCAAATCAAACGCTTTGTCTTCAGCCCAACAAAATAAAAAGCCCTCCGCATTCAGAAAAGGGACGACTTCCAATAGAATATTCTGTTGCTTTGCCCACTCCTGCAAATATTTGGTAAGTAATATTCTCTGTGCTTCTTCATCATCACAAACCGCTATTCTCATGTTATGTCTCCTTTCCTTCATACTACCTTAGTTACAAGATTATAGCACTTACGTTTTGTAGTTTTCAATATGATTTTGACGAAATCCATACAAAGTTATGTTAATTTCTCCATTCTTCATTTATAATACAAATACGATAACTTTTTGGGAGGGAAAATGACATGAATTCAAACATCAACACCGCCAATTCATCTAAACTGTTTTGGATAAACTGTATCAAAATATTCGCAACCTTTCTGGTCGTAATGCAGCATAGTATCTCTCATGAATGGGTTCGTCTTTTAGATATAGGAGGCTCCCAATGGAATATTATTAACTTTATTTTCATGCTTACAAGAACCGGTGTACCTATCTTTATCATGTGCAGCGGAATGGGTATGCTTTCAAAAGAGCGAACTGTGAAAAGCGTTTATATGAACAATATTAAGAACCTTGTATGCCTTTATATTGCCTGGATGCTTGTATTTGGTATCGTTGATGTATGTAGTATGCTTTCCTCTCCACTGGCAACTGTACGCACCGTTATCAATGCACTTCTCAAAAGCATTTTATTCGGACAATATCACACATGGTTTATTATCATGTTACTTGCTCTATATGCGATAACTCCGCTTTTATATGAGATTGCCAAACGCAAAAATTTATTGCAATATTTCTTATTGCTCTCCATTCTTTTTACAATATTGCTGCCATATGTGCGTAAGGTAGAAGCTCTTTCAAGAGTAAATACCGTTATACAAAACGCCAATATGAATTTTGTGGTTGGCCATACTCTGTATTATATGATTGGATACTATTTATCCGGATGCAAGCTTACCAAAAAAAGAGGTCTGGCAGCCTGCCTTATGTTCATTTTGTCAGCAGGGGCTGCATTTACATTAAGTAATTATCAAAGAAGCATTGTACATTCCGAATGCCAATCCGTTTACGCAGAGTTTTCTGTTCTCGGATTTATGATGAATATATCGATTTTTATGGTGTTTAGATTTCTTATTGAAAATGTAAAACCGGGGAAAGTGATTCATTCCTTTGTATCGGTAGTCGTTAAATGCGGTATTGGTATTTATTTATTCCATCCCCTTATTTTATTTTTGGTAAAGAATCTTCATGGCAGTGTGAGTATATTAGGCGGCATCGGAATATGGGCTCTTTCCGTAACAGTCATGGTGATTCTATATCATCTTCCCGTTGTATCGCGTATATTCTTAGGGAAGAGGTAATGATTCAGATTTTATTTATGTTTTTCGTTTGTTGTGGTACAATTATAATATATGCTTTATAACCCACTACAACAAAGGAGGCTTGGTTATGCGCAGCAAACGCCCCGTTTATATTTTATCTGCTATATGTGCGGTTATCGTGGCTATTATGCTAACACTTTTCCAGCATCATGAAAAAGTAAATAGATATATTGCCAGGGAAAATGAAAGCTACTGTGTATGGACAGACTACGAATATAGCACCTATGAAGATACAAATACTCCTATGGGAATTGTGCAGGAATATCGCTGGACAATTAAAGAGGCACCTGCCCGCAATAGCTGTCTGGCATTTTATCTGGTGCATCAATATGCAGAAATATATATCGATGATGAATTGCTGTTTCGCCTTTTTTCAAATGAAGAGAATCTATTTTCTCACACTATCGGAAGTGATTGGGCAAGAGCCAATTTATCTGCATCAGATATTAACCGGGAAATCCGTATTTTGATTTATCCTATTTATGAAACCAGCATAAATAGGACACTTACTATTTATTACGGCTCTCTTAATTCCGTAATTGCAGATGTCGTAGATAGTAACCTCTATACAATTATTTTGGGAATTATTTCAATCATAATCGGTATTGCTTTTATCCTCTTTGTATTGATTAATATAAAAAATTATGAAATGGATAGAAGTATTGCTGCACTAGGGTTCTTCTCCATCTTTACCGGCTCTTGGAAAATATTTGATTCCGAATTAATGCCTTTGTTATTCGAGAATTCAACCCTTTTATTTTCAGCAATTGCCAATATCTCTATCACCTTAATGTTGTTAGCATTCATCATTTTCATTCGCAATCAATTCTCCAAAAAGGTCTACCTCTTTTGGAATTGCATATGCATAATCGGGCTTGTCTTCTGTATTATTATCTGTGCATTACAGCTTCTGGGAATTGCAGATTTAAGACAAACCTTAACCGCCTGTCATATTATGATTGTAATCGATATTTTGTTTATTTTGATTACACTAATATGGGAAGCTATCCATCATCGGCTCACGCCAAAGCTAAAAATGACTTCCCTATGCTTTATCCTATGCTCACTTGGAGCTGTGGTTGATTTATTCTTATATTATGCTTCCGGTGCATCCGGTAATATGATGCTATGTTTGTTTGCTTTCTTACTGTATGTTATTTTAATGGGATATATTGCTGTAAAAGATGCTCTTGTTCTTATCCAACGCGGAAAGGAAGCAAAGCGTTATCAGCATCTTGCTATTCATGACCAAATGACAGGCCTCTATAACCGCGTATTTTGGGCAGAATACATACAGGAACATAAGCATGATGAAAAGGACTGCTTCATTATTATGCTGGATGTTAATAACTTAAAGCAATGCAATGACAATCTTGGACACGATATAGGAGATAAGCTCTTAATCCATAGTGCAAACTTAATTAACGAGACCTTTTTGTCTAATGGTGTACCATTCCGTATGGGTGGTGATGAATTCTGTGTCATTCTGAATGTCACCTCAGAAAATGTCTGCAAGAGCCTTTTAAAACACTTTATTACTTCCGTGGAAAGATTCAACAAAGAGCATCCTAATGACTATCCTGTTGAAATCGCATACGGATATGCCCGATACAATTCTAAAATCGACTTCGACTTTGGCGATACACTTCGCCGCGCTGATAAAAATATGTATCTAAAGAAATTAGAAATGAAACAATCATAAATTATGGGTGGTCCTTTTGATATGACCACCCATTTTCTTTAATAAATCGTATCTATAAATTCCTCTACGGAAATATCCTCTGACAAGCCGTATCCATATTTATAACCATTTATCATAACATTAATATGTATAGGACGAGTCATCCACTCCGCAAACTCCTCTTTTGTCATCAATTCCCCATAGAACCATGCCGGCATCGTTTTTTCAAAAGTCGCACAGTATTCCTCATAAGTGTAATCCTGACTTACTTTGCATACTTCATAATTGATACCATTCGATTCTATTGTATAATGATACTCCATTTCATAAATGGCACCTGTTCCTGAAGCCGTTGGTTTTCTTAATATTGTAAGAATATACCTGCTCTCCCCATTTACAAAGGTTCCTATTACACAAGCCTCATCCGTTTCCAACTCGCCTACATACCGATAGTTGTTCTCCTGCTCAATATAACTATCCATCTTATAATGCGGAAGCATAACATCCATCATCTGATTCTGCTCCAGCTTTGAGCTAAACGTGGGATACATTTCCTTCCACAGCGATAAATCAGTTACCTTATCTACCTTTGTCTGATTAAAATAAAGATGCTCATAAAATGCTTTTGTTATATTCTCAGCTCCTACTACCGGTAATTCCTCATACTCAGCACCTGTTGTGACGAAATTCTCTACCGCTTGAATCACCGTTTCATTTGTTCCCACAAGCGCCAACATCAGGGCTGTTACCATAGCCGCTACTACACGGTATGTCTTACTGATATACTGCTTTCTTGGTTTTACCTTTATCATATTTATTTGTATCTCTTCTTTCAAGGCTTGCGAACAATGCACCTGTCGCATGGTATTCTGATATATTTTGGCTATATTTTCACTCTGCATCTAAAAATCCTCCTTATTTAGGCGCTGTGCCAATTGTTTTTTTGCACGATTCAGACGTACATTGACGGTATTTGCACTAATACCTAATATCTGTGCTATCTCTGTAGACGTATACTCCTCCATATAGCACAGATGAAGCACTGTCCGATATTTCTCAGGAAGCTCATACATCTGTCGAAACAGCTCCTGTCCTTGCAGTTTACGTATCAGTTCTTCCTCACATCCATCTCCTGCGCCTATGTAATCTGTAAAATTTTCTAGTTCTACTCTTTTCTTCTTCCATGGAAGCTTATGATAATTACTACATTGATTGCAGCACACTCGTAAGAGCCACGCCTTCACATGTTCCTGTGTTTCCAGCCTGTCATAATGCTCTACCAGCTTGAGAAAGGTCTGTTGTACAATATCCTCAGCATCCTCCCTATTCCCTGTCCGGACCAGGGCAAGGCGGTATAACATATCACTATGCTGTTTAATCACATTTTCTATCTCCCACTGTTGCATCCTTAGCGTGCCTCCTTATCAACTGCTCTCACTATATAATACAACCTTGTAAGTGAAAACTTACAAATTTTCCAACAAAAAACTCCGCCCTAAAGCGGAGTTTCAATGCTCTATCTAGTTCTTTAATGCCTCATACAAAGGCTGTAATACATAATATTCTTTCTTCGGCATGTTTTTTGTAAGCTGCATCATACAAATTTCAGAAACCTTACAAATTCCATTATTTCCATAGGAAATATATTCTCCAACGCTGAACAAAAAACGTTCCCCACTTTCTATACTTTGGACAATTCAATAAACTACCCTGGTAATATTTTACCAATTTAGAAAGTTTTTCGTAAGCGAAAGTTTCTTTTTCCCGATATTTTCATCTATTTGCACCATGCGCAATGAGCTGTATTTTGGTCATTTTATACGATAATATTTCGCTCCTGTCCTGCAAGAAAGCTCTTGATATTCAAATATACCTCTTTCGCACAACGGCTTCTTGCTTCGTGACTGCCCCATGCCATGTGTGGAGTAATAATAAGCTTGGTACTATCCTGTATCTTAGCAAGCGGATTATCGGCTGCTATCGGCTCCTTCACCAATACATCCAATCCTGCTGCCGCAATCTGCCCTGTAGTAAGTGCTTCATACAAAGCCTGCTCGTCCACGACAGGTCCTCTTGCAACATTAATTAATATCGCTGTCTTTTTCATCTTTGCAAAGGCTTGGGCATTCATAATATTCTGCGTTCTATCTGTCAGAGGACAGTGGAGTGATAAAATATCAGACTCCGCAAGCAAAGTATCAAAATCTACTCTCTCATAATCAGTTGTTGTATTCTGTCCTGATGCGGAATAGAAAATGACACGGCAACCAAATACCTTAGCAATCTCTGCTACCTTTCTGCCGATATTTCCTAATCCAATGATTCCCCATGTCTTGCCTTCAAGCTCTGTAAAATATGGCTCAAAACAGGTAAAGATAGGACACTTTGCATATTCGCCACTCTTCACATAGGTATCAAAAACAGGAAGCTTCTCCAATAAATAGAGTGCCATTGCAAAGGTATGCTGTGCCACGATAGGTGTAGAATAACCTTTTACATTGGTTACACGGATTCCCTTTTCCTTACAAAAATCTAAATCTACGTTATTGTATCCTGTTGCTGTCTCACAAATAATCTTGAGTGCCTTTGCATCTGCAAGTGTATCTGCATTCAGTGGTGCTTTGTTTGCAATAATAATCTCCGCATCCGATACTCTTCCTGCCACCTCATCAGCCGTTGTATTATCATAGTAAACTACCTCGCCGAACTCTTCATAAAAAGAAATATCAACATCTAATCCCAAACTGACCTTTTCCAAAACTACGATTTTCATACCTTGGTATTCCCTCCTGTTAATGTATTTATCTTATGTAAACATTGTACACCATTAACGACTCTTATGACTAGGTCTATTTCGAAACAAAAATGACCAACAGAAAAAGAGTCCGCAATATTAATATGCGAAACTCTTATTCATCACGCTTATAATCTAATTAGATATTTAATAAATCACTATACACCTTTAATGCACCGTCTGTCTCATGTGCAAGTACACGCTTAGCTAATACCTTACCAAGCTGTACCCCTTCCTGGTCAAAGCTGTTGATATTCCATACAAAGCCCTGGAACATTACCTTGTTCTCGAAGTGTGATAACAATGCGCCAAGTGACTGTGGATTCAACTGTTCACCAATAATAATGCTTGATGGACGACCACCTTCAAAGTTCTTATTGCGGTCTGCATCATCCTTACCACACGCAAAAGCTACAATCTGAGCTGCTACATTTGCGCATAACTTCTGCTGGCTTGTGCTATCCTCAATCACTACATCTCTACCCATCTGGCTGTTCTTAAATCCAACAAACTGAAGAGGCACAATATCCGTTCCCTGA
>SVFJ01000082.1 GCA_015056925.1 Lachnospiraceae bacterium
AGGTAGCGTTCAAAAGAGACGATATTTTAAGAGAAGTTGGAGTTGCATAAGGTAGCCAAAGTAAGTGCATAATCCCGTGTGGAGAGAAAATCTCTCCACCGGGATAAACAAAAATTAAATTTTTTTTGTACATTACTTGACAGAATGGGAAGGACAGGTCTTTGGTATTGGATGCAAGATTTTTACCATTGCAGGGCCGGTGATTTTATTTGGTGTATTTAGCAGCTGGGTATTGGGTATTCTATATTGGTTAGGCAAAGTGCTAGGAATAGTTTAGTAGATTCTACTAAACTATTCCTAGCTTGCTTTTTTCATGGGAAAAAGTGTGATAGAATAACCTAGGGTTACAAAAGGAAGTGGTAAAATGAAGTACAAAACCAGTGATTTATCAAAGATGCTGAATGTTTCAGCCAATACCATCCGAAGATTTGCAGAGAAGGGATATCTGAGTCCACAGAGGGATGACGATAACCAGTATCGTTATTTTGAAAATTCGGATGTAGAGAAGACTACATATATTAGCAAATATCGTAAGATTGGATTCGGGCATGAGGAGATAGCCGATATGTTTCAGTCTGATTTATTCGGTAATTGTGCAATCTATGAGAAGAAGATGGCGGAACTTGATAAAGAGATTATGCGCTTAAAGTTTCATAGGCATATGCTTAAGGACGACATTAATCTGATTCAAAGAAGTAAGACTTATGGAGAAGAATTTCAAGAGAAAAATTGTATTGATTTAAGCTATGTTTCCTATAAGACGGACCGCGAGATGAAAAATGATAAAAAGCGTATAGAAGAGGTACATCGCTTTTTATATGATTTTCCGGAGATTCGGTATATTTATATTGTAAGAAAGGAAGATATCTTAAAACGAAGAATCCGCTATGAAGAGGCAATTGCAATCAGACAGGAGCTGGTTGATTATTTGAATTTAGATGTGAATAGCGAAGTGATAGAGTATTACCCTATGCATACAAGTATTATGCGTGTTGTTAAGTTACCGATTGACTTTAGAAATGGTAATGTTATGGAAAATAATGATGTAAAGACATTACTCTATGATAATTTCTTTGCATATATGGAGGAGAAGGGCTATGTATTGGCGGGAGATGCCGTCGGTGTTAAGATAGGTTTCTCTAAGGAGGAGGGACAGGAGATGCAGTATATCCTGTTTAGTATGCCTGTAGATTTGAAGAAATAGTTATAAATAAAGGGACCATTGGATATTTTAGACAAAATCCATGGTTCTTTTTTTCATATTGTTTCATTGACTGTTACACTATGTCATACTTTACAATCGAAATTACGCAGGATTACATAAATATGGGAGGAAATAGTTAATGAACAGCAAAATGAAACGACTTTTGCAGCGTATGTGGTGTTTGTTACTAATCGTTGCCTTAGAAGCAGGCAGTGTACTTGGTAACATCGGAACATTGACAGTAAGTGCTGCAGACGGCAGAAAGATTGATGTTTGGGACTTTGGCGGTGTGGAGGAAGCCGACACAGCTCTTTACAACAATCAGATTACAGCAAGTGATTGGGATAATTGCGCAAATGTAGGAGCAGACGGTAAGTTTGCAGCCGGTACTACAACATTTGGTGATTTAACCATTACACACAATGCAAATGATAGACTTTATAGTACTTCAAGCAAGAACTATGGTAGCAGTGCAGTAGCTACTACAGCATTTGCGGATGGCTATCAGGCAAATGGTATGTACTATTGTAATGGTACAGGTGGTTCTAACAGAAGACATTTGACTGTTGAGAATGTACAGGCAGGCGATGTGATTACTGTATACATGGGTTCTTCTAATAAGAAGGAGGAGACAATCCACTTCCTTTATATGGGAACAGATGAGGTACAGGATGATACTACATTGATTGATGCTGCACCTGGTAAGTATTCCTTTGTAGCACAGTATACAGGTACTTATAAGCTTTATGCTGAGACAGCAGGCGGTGCTAAGCCTATCTTTAACAGATTGGTAAGAATTCCCGGCGTGCTTGTGACAGGAAGCATTGATTTCGCCGGAGCAACAGGCGAGTATGTTGTGAAGTTTGTAAATAACACAACAGGTCAGGAAACAGTGGCAGCTGTGAATGGAACAGAGTACAGTGCGATTCTTGCAGCGGGCTATGAATATACAGCAGTACTTTCAGGAGCAACAGGCTTTGGTTTTACCAATGACAGTAAGAATGTTGCAACATCAGCAAGTGAAGTATTGTCCGGTAAGAGTAATGTAAATCTTGTAGTAGAAACAAAGTCTACTTACAAATTTACAGGTAATATTACAGGCTTTGCAGCAGATTATAATATTTCAGGATTAGGTGTTAAGTTAGTGCCACCTGCAGATACAAACTTTGATGCAGTAGAGCTTGCAATTGCGTCAGATATGAGCTTTTCTGCTTTATTGGAGCCTGATGTAGAGTACACATTTGTATTATCAGGTGTAAATGATTATGAGATTGTAAGCAGCACAACACTTTCATCTAATACAGCAGTGAATGCAGATATTACAGTTGCATTAAAGCCAATCTATGCCGTAACAGGTAACTTCCTTGATTTAAATGCGGGAGTAGCAGGCTTGTTATTTACAAATGTAGAGGATGGCTATACATATCTTGGAACTGTTACAGAGAATGGTTATACAGCAGCTCTTAGAGATGGTGCTTATGAGGTAACCGCAACAGTTGACAACTACAGAACAACAACTCATGTAGTAGTAGACGGTGCAGCAGTTTCTAAGGATTTATTATTTGTTTATACAGGAGAGAAGGCTGCTTTACCATTGGTGAAGGACCTTTATGTTGGTTATAGTGACAAGGCAAATAACTACGCTACTGTAAGTGAAGCAGTGGCAGCAGCTAAGCTTATGAATCCTGCAAGCGAGGCTGACAGAATTACAGTTCATATTGCTCCGGGAACATACCGTGAGCAGATTAAGGTAGATGTACCATATATCAGCTTTGTAAACGATGAGCCTTCTCGTGAGGTTAAGCTTACATGGTATTACGGTATTGGCTATAAGTATTATAGTGCAGATGCAACAGGCTTCTATAATGCAGAGAATGCATATGACCAGTATGCAAAGAACAGCGTTGCTAACTGGGGAAGTGCAACACATCTTTCTAAGAACTCTACAGGCTTTAAGGCTGAGAATATTACATTTGAGGCATCCTTTAACAGATACCTTACAGATGAAGAGCTTGCAGATGGTGTAGAGTTGGATGGTTCTTCCACTACTTTCGTAAGAAAGTATGGAGTGGATGTTACTTCTAAGGCATCTACAGAGCGTGCAGCGGCTATCTACGTTGGTGCGGACCAGACAGAGTTCTATAACTGTACCTTCTTAGGAAGCCAGGATACACTTTATACAGGTGGTTCTAATGTACATTCTTATTACAAGGATTGCTTCATTGAAGGTAATACAGACTTTATCTTCGGTGACGGTAATGTAGTATTTGATAACTGTGAGATTAGCATCTATGGCTACAGCACAGGAAGCGTTGGCGGATACTTAACAGCAGCAAAGGATGAGGCATCATTGGGATACTTATTCCGTAACTGCGTAGTATCAGCAAATGATAAATTAACAGCATCTCCAAGCTACTTCGGAAGACCTTGGGGAGCAAAGGCAAAGGTTACTTTTGTAAATACAAAGCTTGAAACAGCAGATTTGATTACAGCAAAGGGCTGGACAGATATGTCAGGTAACAGTGCTGCAAATGCAAACTTTGTAGAGTATAATACAACTGCTCTTGATGGTAAGACAGTAGATACTTCTTCACGTATCAGCGGAACAGTAGCAACTGAGTATCCTGCAGCAGCAGTAACAGAGTATTTCGGAACATGGACACCAAGCTATTATGTGGCAGAGGAGGCAACAGTTTCATTCACAACTGCTCCTTACTTAATTGATAATGGCGATATTAACGCTCCATATCCGGGACACACATTGACAGCATGCTACTCTCTTGGAGCAGCAAATGATGCAAACGATGCATCAGTAATTTCTTGGTACAGAGTAAGCGGTACAACAGAAGAATTGGTAAAGACAGCATCAGCAACAAGTGATAAGAACTACACAATCACAGCAGCAGATGCAGGTGCTACAATTAAGGTTGTAGTAACACCTATGACAATTAGCGGTGTGGCAGGTAGTGCAGCAAGCTACACTATGGAGGCAACAGTAAGAGAAGGCTATGAGAATCCGGATGCATCTGATGCAGATATCGCATTAGGTGATGGCGTAAATATCTTCCTTGCAGGAGATTCTACAGTGAAGGATTACTCCGCAGCCGGTATGTATATGTCAAGCGGAGCACAGAATGAAGGCTCATGGGGAGAATTCTTACAGGAGTTCTTTGATGAGGATGTTGTTAAGGTTATTAACTACGCTAACGGTGGTAGAAGTACAAGAAACTTTATCAACGAAGGTTCATTAGACAAGATTGCAGCAAATATTGGAGAGGGAGATTATCTCTTTATACAGTTCGGTCATAATGACTGTGCAAATGGTTCAGGTTACTTAGAGGACAGATATGTACCATTAGGAACACCTGATGCAAATGGTATTTACCCAACAACAGCAGGAACAGAGGTTGCAACACCTTCTTCCTTAACAGCTAAGTATGGAGATACTTATTACTCATATGACTGCGGCGGTACTTTCAAGTGGTATTTGACACAGTATATTGAGGTAGCAAGAAGCAAGGGAGCAATTCCAGTATTGGTAACTCCTGTTTCAAGAATGTACTACACAAGTGATGGAACAATTAGAACACATCATGATTCAACAGATACAACAACAGGTACATATGTATCAAGCAACAATGCTTATGTAACAGCGTACGAGCAGTTAGCAGCAGAGCAGAATGTATTATTAATTGATGCCTTCACATTAACAAAGAATATGTATGAGGCAGCATATGCAGCTGATGCGAGTGCAGCAAGCGGTGTGAGCACATACGGCTCACAGGTTATGGCAGCAGGTGATAAGACACATAGCAACAAGTTAGGTGGATTTATTTCAGCAGCTTACATGGCACAGGCGATTCAGAAGATGAACCTTAACATTTCGCTTGCAGTACAGATGCCTTCACAGGTACTTGGCGAGACTACAAGTGGACAGACAGTATTTACAGTAAATGGAAGCAATCAGTTGACAGCTTATGCACAGGAAAACAGCTTTGCAACAACAGCAGACTACTGGACAGCTGTTGGTCAGACAGTAATTAATGAGATTGGTGGCGAAGAGGTTGTTCTTCCGGATGCACCACAACCGGATACAGAGCATGTAGCAAAGACAGATGCTAAGCTTTGGGTTATCGGTGATTCAACAGTATGTGCATTTAACGATGCATATTACTATCCAAGATATGGATATGGTACACAGATTGGCAATTATCTTGACGGATGCTATGAGGTGAAGAACCTTGCATTATCAGGAAGAAGTTCATTAAGCTTCTTAAGCGAGAATAACTATGCAACACTTATGTCTGAGATTAAGGCCGGCGATGTATTGGTAATTGGCTTCGGACATAATGATGAGAAGGCAGAAGCCTCTCGTTATACCAATCCAAATGGTGATTACACAACACCTGGTTCATTTGCATATGTTTTATATGAGAACTATATTAAGCCTGCACAGGCAGTTGGCGCAGAGGTTATCCTTTGCACACCAATCGTAAGAAGAACAACAGAGAGTACATTTAGTAACTCACAGATTCATATTACAAGCACATCTGTAGTGGATGGCGTAACATATGAGGGCGGTAACTACGCACAGGCAATTATTAACCTTGGTCAGTCAGTAAATGTACCTGTAGTAGATTTAACAAGCTTAACAAAGGATATGTATTTAGAGTTAGGTGCTGCAGAGACATTATATCTCCATGCATGGACTTCTAAGTCAGAGAACAGTGTTGATAATACACACTTAAATATTTACGGTGCGAAGAAGGTAGCTTATCTCTTTGCAAAGGCTGTACAGGATACAACAGCAGAATTAGCTTCTCATATTGTATTAGGTACAGAGCCTACAAAGGCTGCAGATTTGACATCAAATCCTGACTATGTAGAGATTAGCTATGATAACAACCTTGCACAGAGTACACTTTGGGAGGATTATGGTGTATTCAAGGGTACTGTATTTGGTAATGTCGGCGGTGCATCTAAGATTAATACATCAAACTTTACACTTGGTGCAGATGATAACGGCAACATGAGAATTGCAGCACATAACGGTAATGGTAAGATTGCATCAACAGCAGATGGTTTCGCAATGTACTATTACAAGATTCCAGTAGGAAAGAACTTTACATTAAAGGCAACTGCTACGATTAATTCGATGGATTCTAACCAGCAGGTTGGATTTGGTCTTATGGCAAGAGATGATATGTATATTGATTTGAATGATACAGCTATCCTCTCAGACTATGTGGCAGCAGGTACATTAGGTAATGGAGTTAACTGCTTCAATCGTCGTTCTACAAAGCTTACAAAGGGTCCTGCTCTTACAACAGAAACCTTGGCAGCTGGAAACAGCTACGACTTAAAGATTGAAAGCAATTCAGACGGCTATGCATGTACATTTGGCAATGAGCCTACACAGACAGGTGGTTTTGACTTCCAGCTTACAAGTATTGATTCACAGTATGTATATGTTGGTATGTTCGTTTCAAGAAAGGCAGATATTTCTTTCAGCAATATTTCACTTATCGTAGATGGTGAGGTAGTTGTTGGAAATGCGGAAGAGACACCTGACGAGGACGAAAGTTCATCAGTAGAGGAAAGTTCATCAGTAGAGGAAAGCTCATCAGTAGAGGAAAGCTCATCAGTAGAGGAAAGCTCATCAGTAGAGGAGAGCTCATCAGTAGAGGAGAGCTCATCAGTAGAGGAGAGTTCCTCAACAGAAGAAGAGTCATCAAGTGACGTAGAGTCCTCAACAGAGGAAGAGTCATCAAGTGACGTAGAGTCCTCAACAGAAGAAGAGTCATCAAGTGACGTAGAGTCCTCAACAGAAGAGTCATCAAGTGACGTAGAGTCCTCAACAGAGGAAGAGTCATCAAGTGACGTAGAGTCTTCAACAGAGGAAGAGTCATCAAGTGATGTAGAGTCTTCAACAGAGGAAGAGTCATCAAGTGATGTAGAGTCTTCAACAGAGGAAGAGTCATCAAGTGACGTAGAGTCTTCAACAGAAGAAGAGTCATCAAGTGATGTAGAGTCTTCAACAGAGGAAGAGTCATCTGAGGAAGAAAGCTCTAAGGCTCCTGAAAGCTCATCTTCAAGCAGTAAACCTTCTTCAGGCTCAAATGCTTCTAAGCCGGCAGCTTCTATTGTAATTATCGAAGAAGAGGCAGCACCTCTTGCCCAGATGCTTACAATTGGAAATGTAGAGTATATTAATGTGGATATGCAGAAGCAGACAGCATTAAAGAAGGATTTATTACAGAAGTATTATGGTAAGAATTCAAGTATGCTCTTACATTTTAGGAAGAATGTAGGCTTCAGTTTAGATATGACAACAGTAAGTGCAATCGCAAATGAGGTAGAGTTAGGTTTGGATGTGACAGAGATGTCAGCATTTGCAAATGGCTTCAAGACATTGAAGCTGACACCGGTCAAGGCAGCAAAACTTCCATATGCGTTAGGTATGCACGTACATGTAGGTGCTGAGTATGAAGGCAAGTATGCTTATATATTTGCAAAGGATGCCGTAACAGGCGAATACAGCAGACAGGGCGTATTAGCGGTTAATGAAATCGGTAATATCGGATTCTATTTAGCAGAAATGACAGAGATTATGATTTTGATTGCTGAGTAAGACATTATCAAATATCTGGGGGAAATAAAGGAGTAGGCGTTCCGTAAGGGACGCCTGTTTCTTTTGGGTAAATGTGTGGGTGTCGACTTCTCTCGGCGCAAGCCTTAACAGGTTCCAAGCAGAAACTCTTAGCCCGAAGCTCTGGTTTTCGAAAGCAACCTGTTAGGGCGTCCGCCGAGAGAACACGACAACCCCGAATTGACGGTGCGGCAAGCGATAGATGCTCCTTGAACAATAGTTCCAGAAGATACGCTTATCAGAAAGCAAGATTTGTATAGTACTGTGCAAGAAATAGTCTACTTAAGGACAAGTATGTTTTGCTATTATGAAATCATAAGCAGTATAGAGATTTCTTGTTAATGTAAGTAGGTGGAGGGATTAGGCATGGAAATACTTAATATCGTAGATTATGGCGCAATAGCCGATGGACATACAGTGTGTACGAAAGAGATACAAAGAGCGATAGACCTTTGCCCGAAGGGCGGTACGGTTGTAGTTCCGCAAGGGACTTTTAGAAGTGGAGCATTATATCTAAAGAGTAATATGACTTTATATCTTGAAGAGGGTGCAAGGCTACTTGGAAGTGATGATGTAGCAGATTTTCCAATTAAGGGTTATCCATTTGAAGGATTAGATCAGTTATGTTATGCCAGCTTATTAAATACAGATGGAGCCTTTTATGAAAATATTACGATTGAGGGAAAAGGTATCATAGACGGAAATGGTAAGGTGCTTTATAAGACTGAACTAGCGAATCCGAAGGCAAAGCGCGGTAGGACAGCTTGCATTCGAAATACAAAGAATCTTGTGATTAGAGACGTGATCTTTAGACAATCTCCGGCGTGGTGTTTACATCTTGTGTACTGTACGGATGTAAGGATAGAAAATATTGAGGTACATACAAAGTATGATGAGCATGGCATGAAGTACGAAATCCATAATGGAGATGGAATCGATATAGACTCCTGTCAAAATGTGACTGTAAAGAACTGCTTAATCGCCAGTCAGGATGATGGCATTGCGGTAAAGTCTGGAAGAAATGAAGAAGGCAGAAGGGTAGGAATTCCATCGAAAAATATAGTAATTGAAAATTGTCAGTTTGTTAGTGGCTTTGGAGCAGCTATGGGAAGTGAAATGTCTGGTGGTGTGGAGGATGTCTGGGTAAGGAATTGTAGCTTTAAGGATACTTTTAGTATTGCAAGTATCAAGGCAATCAGAGGACGTGGTAATTACATTCGCAACGTTCATTATGAGAATTGTTCTATCGATAATCAGAGTACAGAATTTGGAGATACTAGATGGTTTCGCGGAGCGATTTATCTGGATGGCTTCTATGGTGAAGCAGAGTTTGATGCAGATGCGAAGGTGATGGTAGATGAAGGAACACCAATCATTGAGGATATTTATTTCAAAGATTTGCAAATAAATACAATTGCAGGAAATGCAATCTATCTGTATGGCTTACCGGAAAGACATTATAGGAACATTTATATGGAAAATATAACTGCACACGGTAAATATGGAATGAAGGTCAAGAATATTGATGGACTGGAAATGAAGAATGTTCAAGTGACTTGTGATATGGGAGAAGCGTATCAAATAGAATGATGACAAGATAAAAGGAGTCTTTTTAAAAAGGCTCCTTTTCAAATATAAGTTAGAATATCATCCAATAATTAACGATTCCTTTTCCTAAACTGAGAGGGTGACATTTTATACACTGCTTGGAAGGTTCTTGATAGCCGAACCCCTGAGCGAAAACCTGTTTCAACTGCAATCTCTGCGATGGATAAGTCAGAGCTTAGTAAAAGCTGGTGCGCTTTGGATAAACGCACATTGTTTAGGTATTCTAAAAAAGTTGCGCCTGTTGTCTTAGTAAACTGACGGCAAAAATAATATTTACTAAGGTGTACATGGTCAGCGATATAATCAAGACTCAGATTATCCATATAATGATGGTTGATGTATTGAATAGCCTCCAATATCTCAGACTTGGTATCAGGTATAGAGGTATTATCGGGAAGCTGTTCTGCTTCTGACATGCAGTGCGGTAGAAAATCTAAAAGTTCCAGTAAGTAACTGCATTGAAGCTTTTCTGCCAATAAAGCGTTACTATGGTTATTCTCTGCAATTCCCTGAAAATAAAAGAGAGCTTTCTGAAACTGCTCATCATCTAAGTGCATGATACAAGACTTCAAACGATTTGTAATTAGGTGACTTTCTGTGGGCGTAAGTAGTTTCTTCAAGTGATTATCTGAAAAATTAACCAGATGTCTTCCATAAAAGCCGGAATTCAGACTCTGGGTGTAATGCATTTCAAAAGGTTTCAAAATATACAAATCCCCCGGCTTTAGGATATAACAGGTGCCTTGAAAAAAAAGATATCGCTCTCCCTTTGTCATTAAGTATATCTCATAGCAGTCATGGTATTGAAGAACCTGCATATCGTTTTTTTGCTCAGATTCATAATAATTATAATATAGTGATTGATATGGTAAAAATGCCGGCTTGAACATATAAGATAACTCCTTTGTATGAGAACTGATGATAGTAATACTTGAAAGACAAACAGATGCGAGCATGAAACGACAAAAAGACGTCAATATAAAATACATCTGTATAATACAAATATAATTTGAGTAAATGATAAAATCAAGTCTGATAGCGCAATAAAAGTGCAATATATGATAAAAGTATGGATAAAAGAGCAATAAACAAACAACTATTGCTCGATGCATTTGCTATAATGAAGATACAGTGTAGTCTGATATAAGGAAAAGACAATAGATAAATTAGGAGGATGCTATGCGATTACATCATTTACAGGGGAGAGCAAATAAAGGCTATACCACTTTTGGAAGCATATGGGAAAAAGGAGAAGTTACATCCCTGAATTTTAAACTGCAGGATGATAAAGGGATTTCGATACCGGTACAGTCAAGAGTGATGGCATGGTGGCCGGATAAAAGTATCAAGTGGAGTGCTCACACAGCAGATGCTTCATTGCTGTCAGATTAGGTAGAACTGATTTATATCGGAAGCAATGAGGTAAGTGTGGAAAGGAATAAATCAGCATCGGAAGAAGGAAGTTCTGATATATCAAAGAATGGAACTTCAAGTATGACGATGGAAATAAGTATTCAGGAAAGTACAGAGTACTACAATATAGATACGGGAAAACTTGCTTTAGTGCTTCCCAAAGGGAAAAGTGCCTGCCTTGCGCAAGGACTAGTACGAAATGGTATAGAGATAGTAAGTAAGGTATATCCGGTTTTTGTATGGGAAACGAGAGAAGAAAACGGTTATAGTCAGCGGATAGAAGATAAAGAATTTCAGGGAGAAATCACATCTGTGGAATTAGAAGAGCAAGGACCTTTGCAGGCGGTGATTTGTTTTAAAGGAAATCATATTTCAGAGCAGCCGGATATGCCAAAGATGCCTTTTGTAATTCGTATGTATCTGTGGGCGGGTAGTGATGAACTTCGTTTTCAACATACCTTTCTATATGATGGTAAGGAAGAGAGGGACTATCTTAAGGGAATGGGAATTCGATTTGACGTGAATATGAGTCCGAAAAAATATGACAGACATATTCAGTTTGGTACAGATAAGCAGCATTTTCATGAGGTAGCGGCTATGCTGGCATCTAATTCGCCCAAACTTGCACCTGAGATTTTCAAGAAACAGCTTGAAGGTGAATTTGCAGAGTATGACACAGAGAGTCTGGTGGAGCAGGTAGTATCTGATATTCCGGTATGGCATGGCAGAATACGGAGCTTGTACCGACTTATTGGCTTTGGCTGTATTTCCTTAGAACAGGTAGGGAAGATGTATACACAATGATAGAGGCGATGACCCGCCATTGCTCGGAAGTAGATTCTTATCACTTTGGACCGTTAAAGGGGCTGGGTTCAAGACATAATGTCAGACATTGGGGATGTTCCTGCAAGGAGCCAAGAATTGCCATGGCAGGACATCATCGATTCTTTTGTTACCTGATGGGGGATTTACGGTTATTGGATATCTTTGGGGAGGTTAAGGATAGTGATGTTACCATGATAGAGAGACAGCAGGCGCGCAATGTGAATAATCCAAATTACAAGCCTGGTGCAAGAAGCGGTCCTGATTGGTCAACCTTTACCTCTAATTGGATGACTTGGTATGAATTAACCTTGGATGAGACATACCGTAGGAAAATCGAGACAGGAATACAGGATATTATGGCAACACCATATGGCTTAGCGTCAGGGCCGGATTATGGATATGACGTAGAGAATGCACATTTGATATATCAGGGTGAGGTAGAGAATACACCGAATCAGCATTTACAAATTTGCATGGGCGCACCGCAGATTTGGCTTGAACTTAGCGATATGCTGGAGGATGATTCGCTGAATCTTTTAATGGAAAGGCTTGGTGCATTTTATTATCTGGATAAGGAAGAAAAGGCTAGACTGACAGATGGTAAGATAAAGAATAGACCTTTCGACTGGCCTCGCTTTGCCACTGCGGTTTCAGCGCTAGGTGCTATGAGAAGAAAGGACAAGGAGCTTGCGAAACAGACATGGAAGATATTGATATCATCTTTGTGGCAGGATAATGGAAGAGAAGGACATTGTATGAAGGAATATACTAAGAGCACTGATGGCAGAAGCTGTTATGAGATTCCTTGGATTACTACCAATACAACGGCGCAGTGGTGTCTGAATGTTATGCTTTGCTTAGAATTTATTAGAGAGTACTTACCTAAGAATATGGAGGAGCTTGAGAGATGGATGATGCAAGAGTAATGAGTCCAATGGATTATGCAAAGGCAGCAATAGAAACAATGATGCGAAAGTACGGGGCTTCCCAATTACCGCCGGAGGGACATTTTCATTATCATCAGGGAGTTTTTTTATCCGGAGTATATCAGACCTATTTGCTGACAGGAGACGAGAAATATTTTGAGTATATGAAGGCATGGGTGGATGCTATGATGGACGAGGACGGAAACTTTTATCAGCGTGAGGAATGTCATTTGGACGATATTCAGCCGGGGAATTTACTCTTTCCGATTTATAAGAGGTATCCCATAGAGAAGTATCGGAAGGCGTTGGATGATTTGATTGCGGATATTCTCAGATATCCAAGAAATCAGGAGGGGGGCTTTTGGCATATGAAGCTTTTTCCGAATCAGATGTGGCTGGATGGGTTGTATATGGGGGGACCATTTGTGTGTAAGTATGCAAAGCTGTCAGGTCGCGCAGAGTATTATGATATTTCAATAGAGCAGGCACTTTTGATGGAGAGGAAGACGTTAGACAGAAAAACGGGCTTGTGGTTTCATGCCTATGATGAGACTAGAACAGCAGAATGGGCCGATAGGGATACAGGTTGTTCTCATGAGTTCTGGGGAAGGTCGCTTGGCTGGGTGCCTGTGGCAATTCTTGAGGAATTGGAATATATTCCGCAGAATCACCCGGAATATCAATCGCTATACAGACTGGTAAAGGACTTATTAATTTCAATTTGCCGTTATCAGTCCGATGACGGCAGATGGTATCAGGTAGTGGATAAGGGCGATGACCCTAGGAATTGGCTGGAGAATTCCTGTAGCTGTCTGTATGTGGCTGCGATTGCCAAGGCAGTAAAGAGGGGGATATTGGATGATACTTATTGGAAACAGGCTATCAAAGGTTATAATGGCATTATCAATAGTCTTTCATGGGAAAAGGAGGATTTACAGATAGGAAATGTCTGCATTGGTACGGGAGTTGGTGACTTTATGTATTATTGTGAAAGAGCTACTTCTACAAATGATTTACATGGTGTAGGTGCTTTTCTTTTGATGTGTGCAGAAGTAGAGAAAAAACGCAAAAAGTCAAGCATCTAATCTTTGCTCGTGCTATGATATAGTTACGGTACCGAAAAGGAGTGAAGATATTTGAGTAGTTTGGCATTATTAGAAATGGCATTAGAATACATGGAAGGTAATTTAAGCAATGATATTAAAACAGATGATGTTGCTAAGGCTTGCTATTGCTCAAAATCGACACTGGAAAAGCTGTTTAAAAGTATGAATAACATGACGGTTCATGACTATCTGCTCCGCAGAAGAGTGGTAACAGGGGCAAGGATTCTTTGGGAGAATCCTAATATCAGTATTCTGGATGTTGCGCTTACGGTAGGATATAGCAGTAATGAAGCGTTTGGACGTGCTTTTAAACAGGTATGGAACTGTAAACCCTCAGAGTTTCGCAAGGAGAAGAGATATACAGAGCTTTTTCCGAGACTCTATGCGCCTATTGGACAGGGAGATGACTATATGACAACAAGAAGACAGGTAGATATTAGTGAGTTATATGATTTGATACAGGAGCGTCGCCAGTGCTATTGTGTGTGCTGCGATATTAAGAATATGATAGGACTGAATGAGATAAGCTATAAAGCGGGCGATTTGGGAATATTGGAAACAATTAAGCGTATGCAGGATGCTTCTGAAAGTGAGGATATTATATTCCGAATCGGAGGTGACGAATTTGCGATTCTGACGCAGAGTGAAGAGGTTGCTTATGCGCAGGAGATTGCGAAAAGGATTTTGTCACACAATGGAGAGACCTATGATGTAGATGGGCAACAGGTTCCGTTGAATTTGTATGCTTCCGTAACAAAGCTGAACGGAAAAAGCATCAAATACCATGAACTGTTTAGTCAGCTGCACAAAACAATCGAAGAGAATAAATAAGACAAGAGGGCTTTATTTCAAGCCCTCTTGTCTTATTAAATTCGGGTTTGTCGAGCTAACGGACGGCACTCTGCCCTTCTCCACGAAACGGTCTATGGTTTAACGCAAAAGTAGACGCTACGAGTAAAGTTTTTCTAAGCGTTTTTATTTAGGGAGTCTAAGACATACGCAACCGACACATATTCGGCGTCCATGCCTCACTATGTGTCTGCCCAAGTGTTGCTTGCAACACTTTGTCGTCACAAGCGGCGACTTGCTATGTACTCTAAAAAACGCCAAGAAAAACTAGCTACTCTCCGCAATACTTTTGCTTATAAATCCAT
>SVFJ01000083.1 GCA_015056925.1 Lachnospiraceae bacterium
CATTCTAACCGGCATCTGTCCATTTTCAAACTCTGCTGCCAAGGATGAAATCCTCAACAAATGAAACCACTGGTCATGTCCCGAGAACAGTACCTTTCCCAAAAACGGAATACTCGCCGCAAATACAATTGCCGCCAAAGAAAAATGTACACGATTGATTGGTAAAGAGATATCCGTAAATAATGCTACAATCACTATATCTGCGAAAATAAAAAGAAATACAAACCCGGCAAGTCGTGCGAATCTATATAAGACAGATTCCGTAAATGTAATTGTTCCAACTTCTAACGGACCACTTCCATTATAAGTAATTTTAAGTGTCAAATCATCACAGTTTGACAATATCGGAATCCATATTTTTCCATAAACAACATTATCCTGATCATTTAACCTCATAGAATCTGTATAAATTTTAAACTTACTTGAAATTGAAACATCCGCATTATACTTGTCTAATTGATTATTATCTACTTGTGAATCATATGGAATGGAAATCTCATATGCACCAGAAGTCAATCCAAATTCTGTAGTTTTAATCGATTGCTTATTATCTGTATTAATAGAATCCTTCTCACTAATCACGAGTTTATCACGCTCAATTGATACATTATCAGCAGGTAGCCGAAATCTTTGTGCATCAATCTCTACCACATTTCTTGGTGCAAAGCAAGCATATAAAAAAAGCACACTAATGACTGCTATCTGCAACACAAATATTGTCGTCATCATAGGATGCTTTTTTATCATTTCTATATTAATCTTTTTTAATAACATCATGGTATTATTCCTCTCATCATACGCTCTATATTATACAAACTACTATTCGTATAGCATCTCCGTAACCATGTTATCATTTTCAAAATTGTTTTTCAATAACTGATGTCCCAGCTGTGCATTAATAGATATCTACTAAGCAAAAAGGAATAATTACACCAAGTAATTACTCCCCTCTAATCAAATACAATTCGCAACCGTACATTTTTAATACAAGATAATCTTTGTCATCTATCACTTTAGGATATAGAACGATTTCCATCTTTTCAACGCAATCTACATACAGTTCATAATCCACAGTGACCAGTCCGTTTTCATAAGAATAAGTTCCTTCACCACCTACACTTATCCCTTCATGAAACGAGAAATAACCATCCTCTCGTAACTCTGCACCTGCTCCATACTCTAAAACTGCTGTCCCAAACTCTTCACGCAAACCTGTTCCGACTTTCTCCAGCTCTTCCTGTGTCTTTACACCATCCAGTGTCCATTTACCCAGTATTGCACTCAAATCTTCTACATACTCCTTTGTAGCCATAGCAGACTCACTCACAGTTATTTCTGTATTCTCTATCTCTTCCCTCTCAAAACACCCTGTCATAAGAACCATTAAGATACTTACACATAAAATCACTTTTTTCTTCATCGCTTCACTCTCTTAAGACTCTAACCCAAATAATGAAATTGTTTAAAATACTGAACCGTCTCCTCATAGTCTGCCTCATCCTCGTAAATATCAGCAGCTTTTCCCATCATAAGAGCAAAGTCTACATATTCATTTCCCGGACTTAATACAACCTGATTGTCATACACCACGGTTCTGTCAACTTCTGTATCCACCCCCAACGCTTCTGCCACAATCCGGCTTCCTGCGCAGATTCCGCCGACTACTTTCCCCGAAGTCTTGCAATCCTTTACCACCTTTTGAATCGCCTGCATATCCTTAATATTCTCTATATTTCCACCGCAGATTACCAGTACATCAACATCATCAACAGTTACCTCTTCCAACTTCTTATCCGCAAGTACTCTAATCCCTTCATTGGTATGAATCACTTCATCACCATCTGTTACAATATATACGTCGCCTTTTGTTTTTAGAAAATAGGCAACCAAATCTACTTCAAAGAGCGAAATCTCCTGATATAAAAATATATACGTTTTCATACTCTACTCCTTCATCATCCCTTAGGCTCCGGCACAAAGACAAACGGCTTTGGATAACCTAATTCGGATATATTTTGGTCTATTATAGACTGATACGTAACACTCATTTCCTTGGCTCCGTCCATATAAGAGCTTCTCCACTTCTCATATTCCGCCTTATCTACCAGACACTTCACGTCAAACGGCCACACTGAAAAATCTGTAAGAATATAATATAGAACACCATCTCCGTCCAAATCCAACTCATCCGGGAACAAAAAACCATCCTCATTTTTCTCTAATGTAGCTTTATCCCATGATAATGCTGTTGCAATATACTGATAAACATCCTCTTCTTCGTCATAACAATACAAATCATAGGGCCACACTGTATCAGCCCCATGCTGTCCTCTAAAATGACTTACGACAACCATACCATTATTATAATATACCATCCCAGGCCAATGAGCCAACTCTTGAAATATCGTTCCATCATCATATCCATATACTATTTCTACCATTCCCGCCACAGCAGCATTCTTCCAACGAATCATCAATTCTTCTTTACCGTCTCTGTCAATATCAGAAATGGCAAAGCTATTCTGCTTTGCCGACGATTCTGCTACCCAATCTAATTGTCTTCCATCAGGAAGAATACCTCTTTGCAATACATCCCACAGAGCCTCGCCATATGCCATTCTGGCTTCTTCGACCTCTGAATCAGCTATTTCTTCTACTACTGTTTCACCACTTGTGGTTTCCTCTACTCTTTTCATAATTTCATCAACAGTGATGAATTCGTATTTCTCATCCAAATTGTTCATAAATGGCACCAGCAGCATACAAAGATTGCGGTAGTACATTCCTTCCTGCATAGCAAGGCGTGAGGCCGTTCCGCTTCCCCAGCCCCAAGTTGCCTTTTCAGGTGAGTCACTTGGTACATCAAAGGTTTCCAACATTAGATTCTTAATCAATGGTCGTAGTTCTTCATAGCTGCTCTCAGCTTCTGTATAGAAACGCGACCAATTCTCCTGCTCTTCTTCATAGATGCAGTATTTACGAATATGCTCTAACATTCCATCATACTCTTCGTACCACAGCGCTTTGTAAAGCTCTTGCAAATCTCTCACTGCTACCTCAGGACTTGCCTTAGCAATCTGCTCACTTAAGATATTGTCAATCGGATTGTCCATATAATACTGCGTAAAGCTGCCCCAATCCTTGGTCTGCACCTCTTGAGATTCCTCTACTACCTCTGTCTCTTGTGTTTCCTGCACAGCAGTTTCTTCTACTTCCACACTGCTTTCAACAGTCTCAATATCCACTGTCTTGCTTTCAGCCTCTGCATATACTGTATCTGTATCTGCATCAGCCACCACGCTATCTGCTTCATCTGCAAATATCACTACCAAAAGAAGTGCAATAATACAAATCAAGACGGCTATAATACTTTTTTCTTTTCTTTCAAACACTTTTTTCATATAGTAATCCTTCCAACATACCTCATTCCTTATTCTCGTCTTCTGTATTCATCAGCACAGAATCCCAATATCCAGAAGTTATTTCTTTTGCATAGACGCCTTCTTTCTTGGAAACAAGTTCCCCTTTTTCATAGACTTCTTCGTCATATAACCATATTTTTCCTTCATACTCCACATTTGTTTCTGTTAAAGTTTCAAGCAACACAAGGTTTGTGCCTTCCACTTCATATACCTTTCTGACATACACACCCCAACCATTTTTTGCTCCTGTTCTAAGCCACTCATTCATATATGGATTTGATAATTCGTCAAAACCTTCTATCTCCACATACTGCTGCTGCGTTTCATCATAAGTAAAACACGTCCAGCCATCTATCACTGCATTCCCTCTACAGCCAAGATATAACCATATATCACTGATGCCATCTCTATTTACATCCTGAAACTGTATCTTAGGTTCATAGCTATCCGCCCACCAATCTTCCGGATGATACGTTATTGCCTGAAACAGCTTACCTTCCTCATCCATTATTACAATTTGATAATCTGCCTTCTGAGGCTCACAATATGCAAAATAAGATAACTCCTTTTCCTTATCTATAGATATTTCACCACTAAATATTGTCATTCCATTCAATATCTCATGAATGGGGTAATCAAGTGCATCCTTCGTAGTCAGGTGATAAGTACTATTCAATTCATCCATATACTCATAATCGGGTACATATTCCTTACCATTACACATATACACTCGTGTATCGTAGCAAAGACCTTCCTCAGTCATATAACGTCCAACAGCAAACACATCCAGCTTTCCATCATCATTCAAATCTTTTTGGTTCACAAAGTAGAAATTCTGAAACTTTCCAATCCCCTGATTGCCTTCTCTAACATCAGGAAATGTGTACAGTAATTCGTCTCCAATAATACCATCTTCCGGCTTGGCATAAATATGTAATCTATAATCGACATCTCTCTCATAATCCACAGAAGACACCAACTGTATCTCCATGGAATAGTCGCTATTAATTAATCTATCCACATCTACACTTCTATTCTCATATACTACATCTTCTATTGTTCCCATTGCCTCAACAAGAGGAACCTCCTGCACTGTTTCCTCTATTACTTTTTCCGTCTTATTCTCATCCATTTTCACGTCAGAGACCACGATGATATCATCCTTTACACCAACCTTTGTACAACCTGTTAATAACATCGCAGCGACAACTCCTAACGCTACTACCGCTCTCTTTTTCACTTATTCTCTCCTCGTATCTCTTCTCGAAATCTCACCACTTATTCCATTTACCCTGCCGTCGGATAATAGAATGTAATCACAGCAATCTTCTTGTCCTTCATCATCAGTCCTATATAGAGTGGAAGTGTGTCATATGTTCCAAGGTCAATGTCGCCAATCATAATATAGTCGAATTGATCAGTCCAAGTCCAAGCCTCAACCATACCACTTGCATTCTCCCTTTCTCCATTAGGATATCCGACAAAATTCCATCCCTGATGGCCGGTTACTCTATCATAAATATAATTGTCCTCAAAATCCATCACTGCCATATTCGGATATAAAGCCAGTACTTCCTCTTCAGACATTCCTACATGAATCCCATTTGCCAAAGTATGGTTTTCACCTATAATAGCATAATATGGTTCACATCCCCCCTCGGAAACCTTCTCCCTAAAATCATATTTATAATAATAATATTCAATATCATCTATGGTTACGATATACCAAGTTCCCTCTACTGCACCAGGCACACCTCCACGCATTTCTTCAACTTCTCCCAGACGAACTGCCTCCTCAAAGCTGTCTATTGTCAACTCAGGAACCACCTTCACATCCTCTTGTGAAAATACCTGAATCAAAGGCACGGCTAACACCTGCTCTGCCACCTTGCCTTGTCTTACAGTGTTATCTGTATATCTAATCTGCCAAGCATGCTGCTCTTCTTCATACACAAACTGTCGAACATCATCTGAAAAAACTGCTGTACACTTCGTTGTCATCCTATCCTGCCAGTCATAATAATAGCCTTCCAGCCCGGAAACAAGCTCAGCTTTTCCATCTCCATCTGCATCGCTAACTATAAGCCCTCTATCCTCTGTGCAGAATATTGTTTTCACTTGTTCTTCTACATTAGCAATTACCATATAAAGACAACAATTCGCACCAATCGGAACATCTAACATTACCGTCTCAAATCCAAACAAATTGTCATACGCAGTCAGCCACCCCGCATAATACCCTTTTTCTCTGGCAGATTCAAATCCTTCATAATCAAAGATATCCCATCCCTGATATGCGGCTACGATAACTTCTTCGCCATCTATATTATTCGTCACCACTAACTCATTATCTAAATTTCTAAAAAAACTTAATGTATTTCCTCCTAATTCACAGCTTCCATATAAATATACCTGTGTCATATCTATATCCTGAGAAACTACAAACCAATCCGACATCCAGAACCACATTGCCTCAAAGCTGAGAGGTTCCACCATAATCTCTTCTGACATTGATACTGCCTGCACTGTTTCCTCCATTTTCACATCAGAAGCAGCAACAGTATCCTCTTCTATATCTGCGTTAGTACAACCTGTTAATAACATCGCAGCAACAACTCCTAACGCTACTACCTCTCTCTTTTTCAATTACTCTCTCCTATACCCTTTCCAACAAGTAAAATGCTCCATCCATCGTCAAAATGACAAGCTGTCTATTACCAGAAATCATAATTTGAACATCTGGTGGATAATTCCATCTTCCTTCACTGATTCCTCGTATCTCCAAATCATAAAACAATTCATCCCGCACCATCTCATATAATTCCTGCTCTTCTTTTATCGCTTCATCTATATTATAGATTAAATATTCCCATCCTATTTCTGACAATTCGTATGTCGGCTCTAAAACTTCACACTGATAACGTTCATACTTTTCCAGTCCTTTACTATCAAATGAATCTGCATCCATCAAAATATGATTACCTATAATATCATGTCCATTCGGATAATTGGTATAATCGTTTTGTATTTCAGTAAATCCAAGCAGCCTAGTTACTTCCCATTCACCAAAGAATAAATCTTCTATCGTATACTCAATATTTGCTTGCACATACCTTTCCTCATAAGGCACAAATTCATGGGTACACATCAATGTATAATCTATGACTTCATGGTAAACTGGCAGCACTTTTTCTTCGCCAACACCAACACCACATCTCAAATAAGTCCCATCCTGCTTTCTGATGATTGTGTTTTCCAACTGTCTTTCATATACACCCTCAAAATCAGCAATGTGAGTATACTCACTATTATACTTTGTACTTCCAGTCCAGACCATATTGACATCATCTGCAACCTTCTGTGGTTCTGATACAATATTCATATCTGCCACTCCACAGTTACCTGCATAGTTATATCCCCAAGTCCATACACTTCCATCCTGCATCAATGCCGCATGATTGAATTGACCACCCGTCACAAGTATAACATTCTCCAATACTTTCTTGGGTTCTGCCACAAAGCATACTTCTTTTTCATTACACCCTACAGTCCCCCAGAGCCAAACACTTCCATCTTCTTTCAAACAAGCAACATCACTCTTACCACATCTAGCATATGTAACATTTTCCATCAATAAAACTGGCTTCGTAACTACATCCATTTCCATTGCTCTATATCTATCCCACGAAAATTCTTCATATTGCTGTAATGCGCCACTTCCTGCATTTCCTACACCATATAGCCTATTGTCTGTTGTCAGATAAATCATAAAGCCCTGCTGAGAATAATCTACATGCACAACATTCTCCGCAATCTTCACCATCTCTTCATGAAACTCATAATCCTGTGTCCCTATTCCTAGCTGACCACTATTATTCCTACCACATCCCCATAACACATTGTTTTCATCAATATGATATAAGTTACTTGGGTCGCCCGTATTTGTTATATAATGCTCAGCCATATTAATTGACAAATGTAATTCTTCACCCACTGCACTTTCATACACATTCTCATCAAACAGTATCTCTTCTACTACAAATGCGCCATCTTCATAACGAAGTACCACATTCAGCCCACACAATGACCACTTGTCAAAGAGACTATTGCAGCATACCACCTTGACCGGCGTAGATGTTGTATCTACATAATAATCCCATACACCGCTCACGGCACCGTGTCCATTAGTTGCATAATTAGGGGGATTCCCAGCCTCGTAATAATACTCTAACGGTGTATTCTCTCCATAAGGAATCATAACCTCATAGTCATAATCAGGCACTCTTACCTGCATCATATCATCTGCAACTAACTCGAACTCATAGTGAAGATACTTCGACAAACCTACTTCGCCACCATCATAAAATGGTAACTGTGCTACCTCATATCCACTCTCTCCTGCTACAAAAATCACAAAATCCAGTATCCAGAAGCCTCCATTTGCAGTATAAGGAGGCTCTGCCTTATAAATGATATCCTGCTTTCCATCCCCTGTTAAATCCACAAACTCAAAGGTTGGCACAGTATAAGTGCTTGCCTCAATCCTAAAGTCAATCTTTTCACCATTTCCAAGCTCTAAACGATAATTACATACGTCCTCACCCTGCACGGTCTTGTATATTCTATCGCCTAGTCCATCGCCATCCAAATCATCCTGTTCAAACTGATAAATATCATGCTCAAACTCATCAAGATAACCTGTGTACTCTTCCAGAATCGTATAAGAATACTCATCGTTTTCGGCCACATCTTGCTCCTCTATAACAGTTGCTTTCTCCTCTTTTGATATATCCTCCTCTGCTGCCGCACCACGCACCTGGCATGTCAGATATGTCGTAACGACAACTACCAAAGCAACTACCGCCACAATAGCTCCAATCAATGGCTTTCTATTTTGCTTCTTTAAAATCCCCTCCAAGCGAGCTTTCATGTTCTTTTTATCATTACTCATCGCTGTAATGAGTACCTGATTACGTCCCTTGCCTGCTTTCAATATGTACAGCAAAGTCTCCGCATACCTAGCATGCTCACCTTCCTGCAATTCCTTTAATACTCTGTAATCACAAGCTAACTCGCAATCCTCTTGAGACTTAAAATACGCAATCCATACCAATGGATTAAACCACTGCACAATCACACAAAGACATCTGACAAACTGCCAGATATGGTCACCAACTCTGTAATGCTGTAACTCATGTGCCAATACATAACCTCTTCGCTCCTCATCCTGCACAATCTGCGCAGCAATAAAAATCTTAGGTCTGATAACCCCTACCAAACCATTAATTTCCTCTACCCTATACACTGGAATTGGTGACTCCACACCCTCTATCCTTCTCCTCTTTATCTTCGAGAAGTTGTATATATTCAGTCCTATCCAATATAATGAAAGGCTTACACTTCCCACTATCCACACAATCCCCAAAAGCTTTGTAAGCTGAACCTGTTCCAAAGAATTCCCTTTTATCTCATCCTTGGTAGCTAAGGTCAATCCATCTTCTAACTCATAACCGTTCTTCATCCCTTTGTCTTCATTGGGTACTCGTTCTTCGCTCTCTCTCAATAATTCTTCGTCAAAGGATGGATTGACAATCCTCTCTACCACTTGCGCTCGCGTTACTTCCCCTGTTTCTATCACGGCTGCTGCAAATGAATCCTCTTCCACCTCAAACACAAACTCCATCGGAAACAAAATACGAATCGCCACCAAAAGCCAAAGCATATATCTGATATTAGGGTTACATTTCTTTCCCAATAGCTTTCTTAATAGTAAGATAACAGCAATTATCAGTGAACTACTCAATATCATGTCAAGACCTGTCATTATCCTTCTCCCCCTTTAGCTTATCTAACAAATCATACAGCTCATCAATATCTGAATCCGTTAACTGATCTGCATCTGCCATATAGGAAACCATCCTTCCCATACGTCCACCAAAGAAGCGGTCAAGTATTCCCCTAGTGCTCTCAATGACCACCTCTGTCCGCTCAGGCACCGCCCGATATCGCTTCGTTCGTCCTTGCACCTTGTAGCTTACTGTATTCTTCTCTTCCATTCGTTTCAAAAAAGAAATAATCGTATGCTTTGACCACCCTGTCGTTCCTTCTAAAGCCTCTACAAGCTGCATCACTGACATCTCACCATTCGCCCACAACTGTTCCAAAATAATATGCTCTGATTCTGTAATTGCGTATTTCATCTCAATAACCTTACCTTTCTTTTTTGGTAATAACTTTGTTACCATGTTATCATAACGTTATACGCATTACAAGTCCTTTTCTGACATTTTCCACTTCAACACAAAAATGCTGTCACAATGATCTATTCATCTTTGTGACAGCACTTCATCCCAACATATTTTATTCTTCTATCACTGTGACGCATTCAACCACAAGTATACATAATACCCTGTCCTTTACAAGCTTACTTGCAGAAATCATCACCCTATTGCAGAAAATGACATGAAACCTCTATTGCGGAATCAGAATAGAAAAGCAAAACTCTCCTTCATCATGCTTTATCACATAGGAACCACCATATTTTGTAATCGTTTCTACTATGTTCTTTACCCCAATTCCATGCTCCTCAACATCCTCCTTTTTTGATGTTAAAAGCTCTTCTCCACTCATAAAAATCTGATTTTCGAAGGTATTTCGCACGGAAATGGTGAGAAAATCATCTTCCATCACCATTTTTAATTTCACAATCCGTTTTCCACTACATTGCTCGCATGCCTCAATCGCATTATTCAGCAGATTAGATAGGATTGTGACTATATCCTCATCACTTACGCTAATCTGAGCCAAATCATTTATTTTAAATACAAACACCATATTTTTCTCTAACATCTCCTGATATTTTGTATTTAAAATGGCATCCACTATCACATGATTTGTGTTAATGGCATCCGCTTCTTCTCGCAGATTCTCTTGAATCACATCTATATACTCCGATAATTCCTCGAATCTTCTCTTTTTGATTAAGGCTTCAATACACATAATCTGATTCTTATATTCATGTGTTTTCTTTCTCTGCTTATCAAAGTTCTCAGAGATTGAGCGGTACATTCTTGTTTGGTTCTCCACCTGTAAACGAAAAATCTTGGCTTCACTAATTTGCATTTCTCGCGTTGAGATGTCTCGAATCATATAAAATACGACTATATTCATCCCTACCAGACCTAATGCAATAGAAAGATACACATTCTCCTGCGTCTGATTGATAAGACTTCCTGATGTCATAACCATACCGCAAACCGCAAAGATAGAAAAACACGGAAATACAAGAAATCTTATCCATTCCATATCATTAAGATGTGCCACGGACTCCTTTTTCAACAACAATCGAATCATGATAATTACTACAAACAGAAACATTTTCCCAAGAACAATCAACATCGTACCTTGCATATAATAAGAATCCTGCATCTCCACCATGCTGCCAAAGAATGCCACCTGCACAACCAATATCAGATAATCCACTACGCCAAGGACTCCCTGAAAAAGAATCGTCAATATACCGGCTTTCAAAACTGTAATCCGTAAATATAACTTTGCATACAAAACAATATATGCGCTTGCAACAAACACCCTAAGGAAAATATGATTACTTAGTATATTCACCAGTATAAAAAGACCAATCGCATAAACAATAAACATCAGCTCATTTAGCCATTTTGAGTTTTTTCTTCTTACATCAGCAAATGCTTCCAAAAACATCTTGCTGCACAGCGCTTCAATCAACACATATAAAAGACTTACAATATAATTCTTCATCTACAGCATTCCTCTGTACATCACATATTTTTCTTCTACTGCCTTATATCTTGCTCGCGGAATATCAAATCTCATTCCATTACTCAGCACAAGTTCATAACGCTTGATACTCTTAATATATTTCATATTTACCAGAAAACTTTGATGTGCTCTGATGAAATAATACTCCTTCAATGTCTCTTCCATTCGATTCAAGGTCTCATACATGGTATAAACCTTTATTTCATCCTCCATCACATGAAACTCCAACTTATGCAGGCGGCTCTCTATATACAGCAAATGGTCTAACGACAGTCTTTTCGGTCCTTCGTGAAACTGAAATTCCTTCCAGGTCACTTCATATTGCGTCTTCTCCCGAATCGCATCCATACATTCACAGATGGCCTCCTGCATACTGTCATTATTCTTTAGAATATATCTGACCGCATCTACCTTATAGCCCTCCAATGTATAATTGACAAAGGCAGTAATAAATACAATAAATACATCCTTACTAATCTCACGAATCTTTCGTGCTGTTGCCAATCCATCCAGTTCATCCATATTAATATCCAGAAAAATAATATTATATTTCAACATTTCTATGCCAAGCTCTACAAACTGAGCACCTGATGAAAAGATATCTATCTCATACAGAATTCCATGTTCTGTTAAATACTCTGTCAACAACTCCTTAATCTCTTCTCTAAAAAAATTCTCATCATCACATACTGCAATTTTTAACATATATCCACCTCCCAAAACCACATTTTACATAATATCTGCAATGGCCTTGCTTTTCAACTCATATTTCGTGTATTTATCTTAAAAGTTAGCCATTTCAATACAAAAAGCGCAGGATTTCCTGCGCTTTTCTACACTCTATAACACTAAATCCACATGCTGTAAGGTTCCTGCACCACCGCTTTCTTTCAGATAAACTCCTGTCTTTCGAATATATCCATTATGTCCTGTTGCAGCCCCATTATCCAAGGTAAACTCGGTATTAGCATTTCCAAGATAAATAGCCCCAACATCTGCACTCTTTAAATCAATCAGCTTGTCATTGCCCTCTTTATCCTTCGTCCATACCTTTAGCTTACTAAAGATTTCATCTGCTTCATCTATCCAGCCATTTTGATCCTCATCATATGTCGCAAGATCTGCAAATCCATCACCACTCTTGGTTCCAAACAACTCTGATCCATCATTGATGACACCATCGTCATTTTTGTCATATGCTAAGAATCCGCTTTGCTCAGAAGTAAAGGAAATTTCCTCTTCCTCTCCATCCGAATCCAAATCAAACAAAAACTTCACATCCGTAAGCTTGGCTGTATCGCAGCCAACATTTATGACTAACGGGTCTACTACTACATAGCTTTCCTGTGTCAGCTTCTCATACTTCTGACAAAATGCTCTAGACATCTCCAAGGTTACATCAAAGGATATACTTCTTCCATCTGCAGTTACTGCTGCTCCCTGCGCGCAAAAGGCAGTATTTTCAACCTCAGCCTCAAATACGGACTCTACGGTAGTTCTTACCATATGTGTCACATTAGAACTATTTACCGCAACTGCGTCACTGCTTTGAATTGCACCTTGGATGCCTAGCTTTGATAACGAAAATCTATGTACTGTACCTTCCTTCATCTGCTGAGACATATTTTCTAGTAGTTCTTTATCTGGAGTCATCAACTTACAGCCCTTAAGTTCTTTCCCCAGTGCCTTCATAATCATCTTTAAAAGTCTAAGCTCCATATCCTCCTGACTTAATATATCTGGCATGTTCTGCATGCCTGTTACCTTATTATTCTTTTGCTGCTGTGCCAGCTGTTGTAACTGCTGCCGCAGAGCTCTTTGCTGCTGTGCTTCCGCTCTCTTTGTCTTTGCTTCCTTGTGTTGTTTCATCTGCTCAGTCAGACTAAGACCTTCCGCTGATAAATCAAGCTTCACCTCTGTTCCTTCCCGTTCCTCAAGGGTTATACTTTCTTTCATTTCGAAATGCTTGTATTCCCTACTCGAATCCATATGCACATAACTGTTGTCAATAATCATGGTATCGCTTCCTTTCCATCCACAATTCATCTGTTCTCCAGGCAAAATCCATTTCACCCGTATTCGCACTCTCAATTTCTATATCGACCAGCTAAAATCAAACAATTATCTGCATTTTTGTGTTCTTTTTCATTGACTCACTATTGAATAGATTGTTATTACTTTTCATAAAATTCAAAATATTTATTTTTTTCTGTTGACAAATCAAACAAATCGGCGTAACGTAATAGATGTTACTGATTAACGCCGTTAGGCAAATTTAAGAAAAGGAGGTAAAAATATGTTTTTAAATGTAATGAACACAACAAGCTACAACTTAACAACACAGATTAAAAATAGTAAGATTACCTTCTGCATGGTGACGTCTCACTAGCGCTTCTTTGCGTCGCGAGACTTTTATAACAATACGTTTACAAACCACGGTAATTTGCTACCGTGGTTTTTTTGTTGCCTATATTCATAGGCAACACGCTCCGCGATGCGCACTCATGCAGAATAACTATACACATATATCCAAGGAGGGGTTTATTTGAAGAAAAAATTATCATCATACATATGGGACTACAAACATCTTTATTTAGCAGGTATTGTGTCCCTTATCCTGAGTGTATCCTTAGATATGCTCTCACCACTGTTAACGCTAAGCATCATCGATGATGTGATTATGGGTGGGGACGTGAAACGACTGCCCTATCTTTTGGGTGGCATCCTACTCGTTGGTATTGGAAGATGTATTTTCCAGTACACCAAGGAATATTCCTTCGACAAAGCAGGCTGTACCATTTCCTCAGAGATGCGCAGGGACTTATTCAGTTATATTCAGGGACTCAGCTGTAATTTCTTCGACAAGAATAATACAGGTGAACTGATGGCACGTGTCAAAGACGATATCGACCGCATCTGGGGTGCACTAACCTATGTCGGCATGCTCATCATTGAAGTCGTATTCCATACCAGTATCATATTGTTCTGTATGTATCGACTTCACCCGATACTTGCCATTATTCCAACAGTTGGTATGCTCATATCTGCTGCCATTGCCTTACGCATGGAAAGTAAGCTCGGCAGCGTATTCGAGGCAATCAGCGAAGAAAATGCCACTCTCAACACCGTTGCCGAGGAGAATCTTGCAGGTGTACGAACCGTGAAAGCATTTGCCCGTGAGAAATATGAAATCAAGAAATTTCTCTCACACAATGAACGTTACTATGAGCTTAACATGAAGCAGTCCAAGGTATTCGTAAAGTACCACCCATACCTTCAGGTTGTCACCAAGCTCTTACCTATGCTCGTATTATTAGCAGGCGGTAAGTTTACCATCGAAGGAGCTATTACCATTGGTACTCTTGGTGCATTTATTGAATACTCCAACAATATCGTA
>SVFJ01000084.1 GCA_015056925.1 Lachnospiraceae bacterium
AGAAGGGCAGAGTTCCTGTGTACATAATAACTCCGTTTTTTATTCGACGCACTAGGCGCAAGCCCTAACAGGTTTCATGCAGAAAGCATTGCGTAGGGTGTTAGAGTTTCTTAGTGCTTTTAGAGTATATAGGAAAGCGCCGCCTGGATGAAGGCGCTAGGCGCATAGTGAGACATGGATGTCGAATATGCGCTGGTTCCGTGAATAGAGAACGCTTAAATAAAAGCACCTAGAAACTCTTAGCCCGGAGCTCTCGCTTTCGAATGAAACCTGTTAGTGCGAGCGCCGAGAGAACTCGACAAACCCGAATTTGGGCAGTAAAAAAGACAGTCCGTTACAGGCTGTCTCTTTTAGAGAAGGTATTTCTTTCTTATGGGGTATAGCAAAAAACTATATAATATATTGGGGGGGTTACAAGTGTTATTATAGCAACAGCCCCCCTTTTCGTCTATTCTTACATTTCACAAACTTTACAATTTAACGCTTGCATTTTTATGCACATTATACAAAAAACAGTTTTTTTGTGTCGATTTATGGAATAAACTCTTTTTGCATTTTGCACATTAATGCACTAAACTAAAAATCCCGCAAACAAAAGTTTACGGGATTCCATACATTCTATTAGCACTCAAATAATGCTTCAAACTCCTGACGGGTAATCTTCTCCTTCGCCAAAAGAAGCTCTGCACAAGAATGAAGAACCTTCTCATGCTCCATGATAATACTCTTAGCCTTAGCGTAACACTCGTCAATAATACTCTTCACTTCTTTATCGATAGCACCTGCTACTTCTTCCGAATGGCTTCTGGTATGTGCAAGGTCACGTCCAATAAACACTTCATTATCACTCTCATCATAGTTAATCACACCGATATTCTCTGACATACCAAATCTGGTAACCATTGCTCTTGCAACCTTAGTTGCTTTCTTAATATCGCTGGATGCACCTGTAGTAATATCATCAAAAATAATCTCCTCGGCTATACGTCCGCCAAGCGATACCATAATATCCTGCAACATCTTACCCTTCGTGTTGAACATCTCGTCTCTCTCAGGTAATGGCATCGTATAACCCGCTGCACCAAGACCTGTTGGGATGATAGATACTGTATATACAGGTCCTACATCAGGAAGTACATGGAAAAGAATAGCATGTCCTGCCTCATGATAAGCAGTAATCTTCTTCTCCTTATCAGAGATAATACGGCTCTTCTTCTCAGCACCGATACCAACCTTAATAAATGCCTTCTTGATATCCTCCTGAACGATGAACGCTCTGTCTTCCTTTGCTGCCAGAATCGCAGATTCATTTAAGAGATTCTCTAAGTCTGCACCTGTAAAGCCTGCTGTGGTCTGTGCAATCTGCTTCAAATCCACATCCTCTGCAAGCGGCTTATCCTTTGCATGTACCTGCAAAATCTCTTCTCTTCCACCCACATCAGGTGTCTGTACGCTAATCTTTCTGTCAAAACGACCCGGTCTTAAAATCGCAGGGTCTAAGATATCTACTCGATTGGTAGCTGCCATAACAATGATACCCTCATTCGTACCAAAGCCGTCCATCTCAACCAAAAGCTGATTCAAAGTCTGCTCTCTCTCATCATGGCCGCCACCCATACCTGTACCACGCTTTCTTGCAACTGCATCAATCTCATCAATAAATACAATACACGGCGCATTCTTCTTCGCCTCTGCAAACAAATCACGCACACGGGAAGCTCCGACACCAACGAACATCTCTACGAAATCAGAACCTGAAATAGAGAAAAACGGAACGTTGGCTTCTCCTGCAATTGCCTTTGCAAGCAAGGTCTTACCTGTACCCGGAGCACCCTCCAAGAGAACACCCTTAGGAATCCTTGCTCCTACCTTTGTATATTTACACGGACACTTAAGGAAATCAACAATTTCCTCCATATCCTCCTTCTCTTCACGAAGACCGGCTACATCCTTTAAAGTAATCTCGCCGCCGGTTGATACACGGGCACGGCTCTTACCAAAGTTCATCATCTTACCGCCGCCACCGCTGTTGGCATTCTGCGCATTCATCATCGCAAACATGAATACACCAAATATTAAAATTAACAAAATCGGCAGAATGTCCGACAAAAACCAATTCTCCTGCGGAACATCCTCAACCATCGGGTCAATCTGATATTCTGTCGTCAATAACTCCTGCATCGCTACTACATCCGATACATGCAGAGTCTTCTTGGAGTTATCTTTGAACTGAATCAACAATGTACCTGTCGGCACTTCTGCATTCGGATGAATCTCCACGTAAACAACCTCACCCTTTTCAAGCTGTTCTATGAATTCGCCCCTCGTATAGCTATCTGTCTGCTCACTCATGTTACTAACCCATACTGTAATCAGCAGCAAAATCGCTATCACCAAAAAATATATGTTTATTCCCTTTGAACTTTTACCCACGTCTTTTCTCCTTCTTCCATTCATTTAGTCAAATTCTACAATTCCGATATATGGAAGATTTCTATATCTCTGGTCATAATCCAGACCATATCCAACTACAAACTCGTCCGGAATCTGAAATCCTGTATAATCTACCTTCACATCTACCACACGTCTCTCCGGCTTATCCAAAAGAGTACAAAGCGCAAGACTCTTAGGCCCTCTCTGCTCTAATAACTCTAATAAATAGCTTAATGTTCTACCGGAATCTATGATATCTTCGATTACAATAACATCCTTATCCTTAATAGATTCATCCAAATCCTTTACAATCTTTACTACTCCGCTTGACTTAGTATCCCCGCCATAGCTGGAAACTGACATAAAGTCAAAGGATACCGGTACTGTAATTCTCTTAGCAAGCTCACACATAAAAAAGCTTCCGCCCTTTAATACACAAATCAGATGAACTTGTCTACCTTCATAATCCTTACTAATCTGTCTTCCGATTTCGTTAATCTTTGCATCAACTTCCTCTTCCGTCAGCATAACTCTAACATGTTCAGCCATTATTGACTCCTCCTATGTATTGAATTTCCAAAATATTAGCTGTACTCTGACTGACCTTGTAATAGCTACTGATACGATTACCAATAATCCATATCGCATGGCTTCCCTCAGTCACAAGATAAATACCGTCACGCTCCTCCTTAGGTATCTTTTCATTGATAAAATACGCCTTCAGAGTCTTGCGTTCATACTTATCATTAATCGTCAGATAGTCCCCGCTTCTACGACTTCTAACATGAATATTACCTTTTATTTTATCATAATCAAACCATTTCGTATATGTTTTTGAAGCAATATTTTCCATATTATCAGCACAAATCAGACTAATTTTTAAGAAGGCATTATTGTTAAGCGCAATCGTCAAACACTCTCCCTGCTCTAATTGTCTTTTTTTTGTTTCATCAATCACAATATCCGGCAACACTTCCTGTTCAAATGCATCGCTATTAGCAATACAGATTCCATCATACTCCCTTAAAGCACACAAACCATAAGGAAGACTAATCTGTCTGCCCGGCTGCTTATTGAACAACTCTTGTACCTGTGCCACATGAATCTCCTCAATGTCCTTACGATTCTTGGCCGCTTTGGAAATCACATCCATCAACAGATAACTTCTTAAAGTTCTGTGAATTCCCTTGTATGCCTGATAACTAATGTGAAACCTCTTATTCTCCACCCGGACACAACTTGCAAACGCATCCTTTACCATATCTGCTAAAAAATCGTAGGCATCACTGATTTTCTCTGCCGCATCCGTCATATGTGCGACTGTCCCCTGACAAATTTCATCACATGCATACGGCAATATGTGATGCCGTATTTTATTCCTCGTATAATTATCCTCAAAATTTGTCTTATCTATACAATAGTGAATCTGATTTTCCAATAAATATTCTTCTATTTGTTCTCTATCCAGACATAAAATTGGTCTGATAATTCTATCCCTCACAGGACGTATGCCTGCTAAACCTTTTAAACCACTTCCTCTAAACAAATGAAAAAGCATCGTTTCTGCACAGTCATTACTATTATGTGCTACTGCAATCTTTCCTTTTCTACCTGCAGCGCACTCATTGAGCACATGATAAAATGCCTGATAACGAACCTGTCTGCCCGCTTCTTCCTCGGAAAGTTTCTGTTCCTTTGCAAGATGAGCTATATTTTCTTCTACTAAAGTAAATGGTAATTCAAACCGTTCACACAAAGACGCCACATATGCCGCATCCTCGCCTGCCTCTGCACGAATCCCATGATTAATATGCACCACATGAATATCAAAAGGTATCTGCCTACGCAACTCCATCAACACGAAAAGAAGGCAGACGGAATCCGCTCCCCCGGATACCCCTGCCACAATATAATCATTTTCTTCCAGCATATTGTACTTTGTGACATAAGCCTTAACCTTATTTATCATCCGTAATAACCATGCCTTTCCAAATTTATTACCATTAATTTTCCCATAAACCCAATACAAGAATTGTCATATCATCACGAATCCTGCCGCCCTGACAATTCACTGCATACCGTAGCAAATAGTTGGCTATCTCCTTAGGATTCACCAGATTCATATGTGCAATTACCTCTCGAAGGCGGTTGATACCCTCTTCTCCTTCAAAGCAATCCATTACACCATCCGACAGCATAATCAGTATATCTCCATCTACAAGCTGTAACGTATGCGTTATAGCATTAATATCCGAAAATGCTCCCAAAGGCAATGTATCCGAAACCACCTCATCCACTGTAGTCCCACGCTTACGAAAGCTGGCTGCAGAACCTGCTTTTATAAAATCTGCCTCTCCATTATGCAGATTTACTGAACAAATATCAAGTGTTGTCAAATTAGAACATTGCATTCCGGCATATATTGCCGCATTAATCATCGAAAATGCCTTTTCCTTGCGAAACCCCACTTCTAACAGTTTCTCTACAAACTCAATAACAGCCTGACTATCCCTGCATGCTTCCTTACCGCTTCCCATTCCATCCGATATCATCAAAACGACATTTCCATCTGCATATTCTTCGATAGAAAAATTATCTCCCGATATCCTTTCCCCTTCTTTCACCGCTCTGGAAACTGCAGTCATTGCAGTAAAGCACGGTTCATCCTCAAAGATAAAGGTATCAAAGCTTCTCGACAAAACGGTTGCGCTCTCTGCTGCCGCCAACAATCTTCTGTTATAAAAAGCAGACAACAATGCCGCAAGCTCGTCCACCGTATAAGGGTGTCTGCCCACATTTCTTGCCACAAGGCTAATCCTTTGTCTCTCCTTCTCTAAAAAGATAATTTCCCTGACCACAATTCCATGTTTTTTCAAAAACTGAATCAACGCACGCCTCTTATGTTCTACCGGCACACTAACATGAATCACCGTATCTGCCACCTCTGAAACCGCACCTGAAATTTCCTGCAGATGTCTTGCAAGAATCTCATTATTCTCCTGTAACCGTTTTTGTAATAAGTATTCCTCTCTGCTCTCCTTCTCCGGCGCCTTATCCGACCGCTCTTCATATAGTCTTGCCAATTCATCATAGGTTTGTGACAAACATTGTAGCTTTCGTTTGCTGTATTCCGGAAACAGATTTCCCGGGTATGAACCATCAGAAAATATCCTTTTCTTATTGTCTAATAATTTATGATTATATAATGTCTTCGACACACTCTACGCCTCCTTATATGTACCACCCAAAACATACACATAAGTATAGTCGGCGTAGACCTATTTTTTTGTCAAAACAAAGTAGATTGTTTTATTTTTTTATGACAAAAAACTGCATCCCCACTTCTCTATCAGTGAATCGGATGCAGTTAATTGCTCTCTTTAAATATGATTTCATTCTCATAGACAAGTCCCAACTTGTCCTTAGCCACCTCTTCAGCATACTTCTTCGTCTTCGTGTAGGTTGCCAGCTCCTTAAGTTCTTCAGCTCTTACATACTCCTGAGCAATCAGCTGCTCATACTCCTGCTCCTGCTTCTGAAGCTCCATCTGCTTAGCCTTAAGGGAAATACTGTTACTACCAACGACTACAATCAGCATTACAACAGCCATAACAGCCATAGACATGCCAAGACGATATTGATTTTTATTCTGCTTATAGACAGGCTCACTTTTTCTTCCTGACATCTCTCTCATCCCCTTTATGCTGTTTGGTAACAGCAGACTCTCTCACCTTCATTGTAAGGTGTTTCTTCCACCTAGTCAACTGCTTTTTCATGGTAAAAAAAGGCATTATCAGGCAACATAACAATCGATATACCATATCCATCAAAAATCGCCCGAAGCTAATGAAATAAAGCAACATTCCAAGCCCTGCTCCCATCACTGCAAAGTAACGGATTACACCATTGTTACCATAATACAACAGGTAAAAGCTTATAAAAAAACAAAAAAACCAATAAAAAATATCCTCTACATCTCTATGCCAGCGCTTATGCTTTACCACTCGCCTCCACAAGCGTATCAAATCATATAATAGCGCCAGTCCTATACCTGTTATAATAGAATATAACCCAAAATAAAATTCTCTCACAATCGACGCACTCATAGTCAACGAAACATCCTTGCCAGAAGTCCTGCGCTCTTTTGAGAGAAAGAGCTATTCTCAGTATACAGAAAGGAATCCACTCTGCCATCTATATCAATTTCACCCTTATCCAGAGTCAACCTGCTCACATGAAGCTCACTTCCCGAAATGGTAAGCATACCTTCTACTGTTTCCAATACAACAGCATTAGCGTCAAAGGCATGCACATCCTTCACTCCCTGCAGCCTACAGCTCTTTCGTCCCTCCAGCACCATTCTGTGCTGACCTATTCTTACATTTGTAGAGATATCTTCCATATCCTGTCACTCCTTCTGCCTATAATTAACTATATGTTATCCTTAGCGAAGTTATGACAAAATATCTGTGCTATAAATATTTAAACAGTTCCTTTGCCTCATCCTTCTTTACTGTTTCCTGAACATCCAGAATCTCCACCTTTACATCCTTATTCCCAAACTGTATGGTCAGAATATCTCCCACCTTTACATTTGCCGATGCCTTGGCAGGCTTATCATTAATCAATACTCTTCCCGCATCACAGGCTTCATTGGCAACCGTTCTTCTTTTAATTAATCTTGATACCTTTAAATATTTATCTAATCTCATTTTAATAACCATGCCTTTCTAATACCTGCAAACTTTCTGATGCTTTAGCATCTTGTGCAGGCACAATATTTGCAACGCAAACTACGTTTGCGTGTGAAAATTTGTTTTCACACTGTCCTCCATATTCAAAAAGGACAACCGGCATACGGTTGTCCTCGCATTCTTTATCAGTCAAAGATTATCTGTTAACTTCGTCCTTTAAAGCCTTACCAGCCTTGAACTTAGGTGCCTTTGAAGCTGCAATCTTCATTGTCTCACCTGTCTGAGGATTTCTACCCTCTCTAGCTGCTCTCTCAGATACTTCAAATGTACCGAAACCAACTAACTGAATCTTTCCACCCTTCTTTAACTCTTTTGCAACAACCTCTGTAAATGCTGTTAATGCCTTCTCTGCATCCTTCTTTGTCATGTCTGCCTGCTCAGCCATTGCTGCTACTAACTCTGTCTTGTTCATTGTGAACTCCTCCTCTTATTCTTTGTCTCATTTTCAAGCTTATAGAAAATCCCTTCTCGTGTCTCTAAAGCTGAATACTACGCATTCCACACAATCGAAATGCCTATATCTATTTATATTCGATATACATGGTTTTGTCAAGGCAAAAATGCCCATTTTCTGCGATTTTAAGGGATTTTACACACTTTTTTCATAGAAATCTATCTGCTTTTCTATCTCATCATAAAGTAACTGCTCAGGCTGTAATCCTTCGCGATAGGAAATATGGCACAAAATTTGAAGCATCTTTGTCATTTGCTCATTTTTCTCTTGCTTAGATGCCTGTTTCCCCAATGCAGCAAATGCTTTTGCCTGCTCCTGCAGCTGACCCATCAGTGTATCATAATCCTCTATTACACTTGCACCGTTTGTCCTATGGTATTCAGGGAGCTTGTCCAGTTTCTTTGCCACCTTAACTGCTCTTGTAAGAGACGGAAGCTCTGCCGGAATCTCGCGAAGAGCTGACGTCACCCATGTCTGCTCCTTTTTCTCCTGCCTTTTAATCTCTTCCCAGCTCTCTAAAGCCTGTCCTGCATTCTCGGCCGCCTTATCTCCGAATACATGCGGATGACGCCGTATCATTTTCTCGCTGATTCCACTGATAACATCCTCTATCGTAAAAAGCCCTTCTTCACCTGCAATCACACTATGCATAACAGCCTGCAACAGAATATCGCCCAGTTCCTCCTGCATATTGTCAGCATTATTGGTCTGTTCATAAATCCTGATTGCTGCCAAAAGCTCTGCTGCCTCTTCCATCATACAAGGGCGCAGACTTTGATGTGTCTGCTCTTTATCCCATGGACAACCGTGCTCACTTCTAAGCTCCTCTACTATTTTAACCAATTCTTCAAAAGTATACTTTTTCTTCATCTTTTACTCCAACGACATCAGTTCAGAAAAAGAATAATTTACATTCTTCTCTTCACCATCAATCTGTAATGTATAGCTCCTGGTCTGATACCCCGCCTTGCGAAGAGAAATCACATAGCTTCCCTCCTCCTTGGCAAAATCCACCGGTGCTATTCCTAAATAATTACCATCTACATAAACCTCTACACCCACAGGAGAATCAATATATACACGATACCCCGATGTGCTTGACACTATCTGCTGTTTACTCTCAGTCTCTTTCGCCTCAGTTGTATGGTTATCCTCCTTTGCTTCCTTGGACGCCTCAGCATCAGAAACTTCCTCTTTAGCAGTCTTCTCTTCAGATTCCTCACTCTTCTCCAACTTCACGTCCAAATTTGCAGAAGGCTCAGCTACCCGAATATACTGTGACATGGTATCGTAACCCTCTGCAGAAGCCTTCAGACTATGTACCCCATAATCAAGTATAATCGGCGACGAGGCCTTCACTTCCTCTCCATCTATCAACACCTTTGCACCTGCCGGTTCTACCGTAAAGATGACTGTTCCCGACTGCGGCAGAGAAATCTCTACATCTCCTACATCCCAAACCATTTCCTCATCTCTGCCAAAGGTAATCTCCTGTGAAGCACTGCTTCCCTTATGGCTGATTCTGACTGTTGATGTTCCCTCCGGCACCACCATCAGCATATCCTCTTTAATCTGACGTATCTGATTCTGTCCAATCTCTATCCAACCGCCTACAAAATAATCCTCATTCTGCAGACGCAGATAGCCGTGCCCCTGTTCTACATTAATGGCATATATCTGCTTATTATATCCCCATACAGAAATCTTATCTACCATATTGAGACTTTCTATCTCTATCTCCCTGTCATTCGACAGAATTACCAAATCCTTCTGCAAACTATAAACATACTTACCAATACTAATTGTTCCTGCCTGTGCATCTATCACATAATTATCCAAATCAAGATAACAAATGGCATCCGCAAGCTCCATCATATAGGACAATGCCTTCTTTGGTTTATAAAAACGGGCTGTAACAATACTCCCCGGCTTTATCTGACTCATAGAAACTGCCTGCTCATATTTATCATACAGCTTTGTTGTACCATCATAGGATAATGTGTACCGCTTCCCTGTCTGCAGATTCTGCAACTGTACTGTCCCCTCTTTTGCATTCTTCTTCACAACAATTGCCGTATCTTCCGAATCATATAATCCCGGCTTCATTGTCACAAATCCGATATCGGAAGCTGATGCACTTTGCACAGTCTCACCCGAATTGACACCGGCACACCCACCAAGCATACACGCAAGCATTCCTATTAACACTGTATTAGCTAATATCCCCTTTATCTTCAAGTCCTTCTCCCCTATCTGTCGTGTGATATTTCGTGCTATATATAGTATAATCTGATTTTATGTAAATCGCAAGCTACTCAGCAGCTCCTGCTTTGCCTTTTCCTGCCGTACCAATTGCTCCAGTTTCTCTAAATTCCTGTCAGGTATCCAGGACTTTCTTGAGTTTCCATAAAAATTTACAATCTTCCAAAATTTATCAGGATAAGAAAGTCTCTCAAAAAGCTGTATTCTTTCCCAGTCCGACAGCTTTCTATGCTTCTCATAAGCCGCAAGCATTCTCTTGCCAAAGCCGGGTGACCAGTCATTTTTCTCAGATATTTTACGAAACAGAAGATAAATGTCTCTTACACCGCTTCCTCGCCCAAATTTCTCAAAATTTACAACACTGATTCCTTGACGTGTAAACAAAATATTATGATATTGATAATCACCGTGATAAAACAAATTTTCTTGACATACTTTTTCCTTATAGGCTTCCATATCCTCTTTCTGCGCCCTCTTTGTCACTTCTAATGCCTGTTCTAAAAAATAGTCATATTCCCTTAAAATAGCTCTTTCAAATTCTGTCTTTTGTCCCTTGTTTCGTATATACCTTCTGATATGTATGCATTCCTTTGTATGCTTTTGCATTTCTCCTGCATAATCATATATTGGCAATAAAAGCATTTCCTCATCCCGTACCATAGCCATTGCACAATGAAGCTTTGCCATTATTTCAAATGCCAATAATACCTCTGCCTCACTCTTATAATTACATTCCCGTCCATCGACATGTTTTTTTACTACGTAAATGATTCCATCCGCATCGGTCGTAAACAGCTCTCCTTCTTTATTTCTAAGCAGCATATCATTTTCCTGCAATACTCCTATATGCGCCTGTAATTTCTCCATCAATTCCAGTTTCTGTGTACGTCCCTTATATTCCATCAACGCATAATTACCCTGTTGGGTTTCCAATATGATTCTTTCTCTGCCCTTATACGTTCTATTCACTTCCACATCATACTGCTCTAACAATGCTACCGCTCTGTCATTCAAAAAAATTCCTCCTTCCGACATTCTATCTGCATATTTTCTTCTCCGGCTTACCGTCTCGGATATGCTATCTTATGTTATAAAATCAAAAAAAATACTTGCTATTTTAAAATAACAAGTATTTCCTCTCAATTCACATATCTATCCACAATATAACTTATGAGAAGTTGCAAAGCAAATTCTCATAAAAGGCACATTTTTGTGCCGTGCATCCGATTACAGGGTTCACGAAGTGGTTCCTGTAATATAACTTATGAGAAATTGCAAAGCAAATTCTCATAAAAGGCACATTTTTGTGCCGCGCATCCGATTACAGGGTTCACGAAGTGGTTCCTGTAATATAACTTATGAGAAATTGCAAAGCAAATTCTCATAAAAGGCACATTTTTGTGCCGTGTATCCGATTACAGGGTTCACGAAGTGGTTCCTGTAATATAGCTTTTATTTTCTATAGTTTTCCACCTGTGCCGTCAGATATTCAACCGTGTTCTTCTCCGGTGCATCCAACACCTCCTGCAACAATTGATTTAAGACCTCTCCAATTTCTTTACCCTGCGCTATCCCAAGCCTGATAAGGTCTGTTCCATTGATTGCTAAATCCTTAATTGCTACACACTCAGCCTTTACAAGAATCTCCTGATACAGCTTATACACCTGCTGCCATCTTGCCTCCTTCTCCTCACGCTGATACAGACTTTGTGCCTGCATATCCGCCTTCTTTATCTCCATAACCTGCGAAAAATACTCCACACCAATCTTATTCATCGCCCGTCTGACAGCCTTAGGTGTCTCGCCAATCTGATAGTCATGGAATCTGATATACTTACGTACCTTGGTAATCGTATCATTGTCAAACTTTAGCCGCTTTAATATCTTAGCTGCCATTTCCTCACTTAACTCTACATGTCCATAAAAATGGTCTATTCCATCCTCATCCGTAGTCTTTGTATCAGGCTTGCCTATATCATGCAAAAGAGCTGCAATTCTAAGCGACCTGTCTGCTCTGATATCCTTCACACAATGTAATAAATGCTCTCCTACCGTATACATATGATGCGGATTATTCTGTTTTGTCTCCATTGCCTTATCAAACTCCGGCAAAATAACAGTAGTAATTCCCAAGTCATACGCTATCCTGATAAAATCAGGATTCGGTGAAACCAACAGCTTTACCAGCTCTACTTGTATACGCTCTGCACTAATATTCTTTAAATTAGGCGCAAGCTCTATGATTGCTTTCTTTGTATTCTCCTCTATAGCATAACCAAGCTGTGCCGAAAAGCGAACAGCACGCATAATACGAAGGGCATCCTCCGTAAAACGTTCTCTTGCCTCACCTACACAACGAATCATCTTATTCTGCAAATCATCCATACCACCAAAGATATCTACAATACCACTTCTGTCATTGTAAGCCATGGCATTAATAGTAAAATCTCTGCGTTTCAAATCCTCTTCCAGATTCCTTGTAAAAATTACCTCTTTGGGATGTCTGCTATCTTCATACTCTCCATCTATTCGATAAGTAGTAACCTCAAAGCCATCTCTATCCATCATGACCGTTACAGTTCCATGCTGAATACCCGTATCTATGGTTCTTGGAAAAATCTCCTTCACCTCATAGGGATTGGCAGATGTGGTTATATCCCAATCATCAGGCACTCTTCCAAGAAGAGAATCCCTGACACAACCACCAACAGCATATGCCTCATAGCCTGCTACCTCCAGCTTCTCTATAATATAACTTACCTTATCAGGTAACTTAATCTGCATACAAACTAACCATGCCTTTCCAAATCTTTATGTTCTCATCTACACAGCGTCTGCTATGTTAATATTCTTAGCTTACCCGGCAGACAGGTAAAACGCACCTCTGTCACATCATCACAGTACTCTCCATCCGTATGAAGGACAAATGGCGTATCTAATCTCATCTCGCAGCTATCGCAATCTACAATAGATACACAATGAACCTTCTCATGAGTTGCCGACACTAATCTTGGCAATAAGAATAATGCCACAATCTTAGGTATTCCACCTATACTGCATACAGACAGCTTACCGTCTCTGGCATCTGCTCTCGGTGCCATGGGCACACCGCCGCCCTCTGCCCTGAAGTTCATCGCCGCTGCAAATATCAGCTTCGGGAACTTCTTGTGATTCTTTCTGTCATAACGACCTACAGCATCTGCCTGCGTCATACTAAAGAGCATCCTCAATGTTAAAATGATATATGTAAGCTTACCCAGCTTTATTGCATTTAATACCTTCTTAAGCTTAGAGGTAAGTGCCTTCTTACACACCATAGCATCCAAACCAATACCTGCACTGATAAGGAAAAGTCTTGGCTTCTCGCCTTCTTTCCACTCTACCTGTCCAAGGTCAATCCTGTCTGTCCCATCACTCTCTAATATCTTATCAAGCTCTTCTATCGGTGTTCCAAGCTTTCCTAAGCCTCTTGCCAAATCATTACCGGAGCCTGTAGGAATCATACCAAATATCACTCTTTCAAAGTCTGCAATACCATTCACAACCTCATTGGCAGTTCCGTCACCACCGACCACAATCAGCTTAATCTCATCATCCGGCAGCTTGCTCAATTTACTTGCCAATAGCGTAGCGTGACCACCATACTCCGTAATATGTGCTTCGTAGTCAATACCTCTATCTTGCAGCTCTTTCTCAATCTGTTTCCAGATTTGCGCACCCTTACCACTTCTCGACTTTTCATTAACGATAAAATATAACATATATTCTCACATCCTTATGTTGAGGCACAAGCCCCTATTTATCTTACTTACAGGCAAAATACAAAATTTATTTGTTTGTAGAAAGCATTGCGAAGGATATTAGTTTTTCTTAGTGCTTTTAGAGTCCATAGTAATTTGCCGCCTGGATGAAGGCAAAAGGCGCATAGTGAGCCACGGACGGCGAATATGCGCCGGTTACGAACGCTTAAAACACCTATACAAAAGCACTTAGAAAATCTTATGTCCGTAGCTCTAGCTTTCGGAACAAAAAATTTTATATTTTGTATTCAACAACATAAAAGGGGCTTGTGCCCCTTCAAAAAATCAAAAGCACAGGAAGTAAACTTCCTGTGCTCTATTTTATCATAATTTGTCGATTCTTAATAGTAGGAATTACTTGTTAAGAAATCCCTTAACCTGCGCATAAACACCCTTAGCGTCAAGCTGATACTTCTCGATAAGGGCTGCTGCTGAACCAGACTCACCAAACATATCCTGCATACCAATCTTATAAACAGGTGTTGGACAAGACTTGCAAAGTGCATCACAAACAGCACTACCAAGACCACCAATTACAGAATGCTCCTCAGCTGTTACAACCTTACCTGTCTTCTTGGCACTCTTGATGATGATTTCTTCGTCAAGTGGCTTGATTGTACAGATGTTAATAACCTCTGCGCTGATGCCTTCTGCTGCTAACATCTCAGCTGCTCCAAGTGCAGAATCTACACAGATACCTGTTGCAACGATAG
>SVFJ01000085.1 GCA_015056925.1 Lachnospiraceae bacterium
ATTTAAAACAATGGACCTTACAGCCGAAAAGTATGCTCCTAGGTCCATTACTAACATTTATCCATATAGCACATAAGTAATTTTTTCAGCCAAATCCAAATTTAACTGGCTAATAAATGACAATCTGTATATTGCTGATGCCTGCGAGATACTGTATCGAAAAAATGTCATGGTCCCTCGAATCTATGTAATTTATATTCTTTTTATAAGTTTTTCGGGTACATGAATGCTTTATCGAGCATAGGATATCGGTTTTATTGCTTTCCGATATCTCGTGCTTCAATTATTTTGTCTGTACCTCATACGTCATCGTTTGGAATGCGTGCGCCTAGGTTATCGAATAAAAGCGGAATTGTCATGTGCACAGGCACTCTGCCCTGCTCTAGGAAGTGGATTTTATGTTTGAAAGCAAAAGTATTGCGAAGAGTATTAGATTTGGTTAATGTTTTTTGAGAAATCAGGGAAGCGCCGCGTGGATGAAGGCGCTAGGCGTATTTGAGACAAGGATGTCGAATATACGCCGGTCCCGTGAATAAAGAACACTTAGATAAAAACATTTAGCAAATCTTTACTCGTAGCGTCTACTTTTGCGTCAAACATAAATCCACTGGTAAGTGGAGGGCAAAGTGCCGTCCGTTAGCTCGACAAGCCCGAATTTGCGATATAACCCCAAAAATGCTTCGCTCACTACGAGCGAAGCATCTTGTTAACACATGCTTAATATTTTATCAGCTGCTGCCTTTGCGCCGGCGCACCTCTTAAAGCCTTCTGATATCTGCGCCGCATTCTCGGCATAATTCTCATTTGTCAAAAGCTCCTCTACACCTGAACGAATCATATCCGCAGTATTCTTCTTCAAACGCACACCCGCGTTAAGCTGTTCTACACGATTGGCAACACCGCCCTGCTCTCCGGTCTGCGGATACATCAGAACAGGTACCTTGTGATACAGGCTCTCCGTTACACTATTCATACCACAATGGGTCAAAAATACATCTGCTTTCTCCAATACCGCAATCTGGTCCACATGACGCTGTACAGATATGTTTGAAGGAAGTTCTCCAAGCGCTTCCACATCTGCCAGATTACCTACTGACATTAATACTTGATAATCAGTATCTTTAAACGCTTGAATACAATTCCTATAAAGCTTCATCAGATTATTATTCACTGTACCCATAGAAATATAAATCAGCTTTTCTCTCTCCTTAACAAATGTACTCTCCGGCTCTCTAATCGAAGGTCCCACAAAAGCATATTTATCCGAAAAGGTATCTGCACACGGTTGGAACTCAGGCGAAGTATACACCACAGTATCTGTAAACTCGTCATTCTGAATAATATCAAGAATACTGTTAATCGGATACCCCTTATCCTGCAAACGTCTAATGTCCTTATTGATGCTTGGCATGGAGAAAATCATTCTAAAAAGTTCTCCTATGCTCTGCTTCATAATCTGTGCAGAATGCTTATTAAATGCAAAAGTAGTTGTAGAAGAAACAAAAGGAATCCCCAGCTTCTTAGCTATTGCCTTCCCCCATACTGCCATAGAGTCTGCCACAATACAATCGGGCTGCAATTCTTCCATCGCTTTACACACCATATCATCAAGTGCCAATGTCGTATCCACTAAAATTCTCGTCGAAAACGCCAAATCCTTCCCTACTCTTGCTGCATCCTCCGGCTTAAGATTCTGCTCTACATCATATGTATCGCAGGCAATAAATTTTGCACCTGCCGCTTCTATCTTTTCACGAAATGCTTCATAGGAATAATACCAGACCTCATGCCCTCGTCCTACCAGTTCACGCACAACACCTAGTGTCGGATTCGTATGACCATGTGCCGGAATACAGAAAAATACTATTTTACTCATTGTCCTCCCCCTCCTTTTGTATCGACATCTCACCAAAAATCATGGAAATATACTTGTTCATCATATCCTTAGGAGGAATTGCAATTCCTCTTTCGCTATCACCTAATACCAAAATAGTGTCTCCCGGATGGATGTCAAACATATCCCTTGCTTCTTTAGGAATCACAAACTGCCCCTTTTCTCCTATCTTTACGGTCCACGCATTTTTTCCACTTATATTTCCCATATTACACCTCCAACGCAATAAAGTATGATTAGTTATACCAATCATACTTTATATATAAATGTAAGTCAATATTCTGAATCAATCTCAGCACTCCTATTATCCCCTTGTCTTCGCTTTTGCAGAGGTGTCATACCGGTATGCTGCTTAAATACACGATAGAAACTCCTTTCACACTCAAACCCACTTGCCTCTCCAATGTTGCAAATCGGCATATCCGTATGACACAATAACTCCACTGCATAATCTATCCGCAGCTGATTCACATAATCATTAAACGAAGTCTTTAACCTTTGCGAAAAGAGTCTCGATATATAAAATCTCGTAATATGAAATTTTTCAGCCAAAAGCTCCAAAGACAGATGCTCCGTAAAATGAGAATCTATATATAGTAAAAGTTCATGTAATACACTATGATAATCCGCTGTATTCATGGCAACAAACTCCAGTCTGCCATACAGAAAACTCATGTATAATCCCACATATGACCGCACAATTCGCAAATCTGCCTGCTGCCTATAATAAGACTCTGCCTTCATAAAGGCATACACACAATCCTGCGGCATGTCCTTCATAACAGCATCCCTAAGCAGACTCTTTCCCAATCTGGGAATCAGCTCCGGTGCAAACTCAGGCTCAAAAACCTGCACAATCATTTCGCAGTCATGTGCCTGATAAAAGCTATGTATCTGATAAGGCAAAATAACAATAAAGTCCCCTTGCACAACCTCATATATCACATTATCAATTGACATGGTACAGCTTCCCCGCACCACATATACCACCTCTATCTGATTATGCAGATGCGGTGTAAAAGTATAATTCCATATATGATATGACTTAATGGGCCATACTCTGTTCTCGTAGTCTATTCTCATGCATCTCACCACGCCTTTCTCTATCAAGTTACAATGCAAGGTCAATATTTGTCAACAAAAAGATACCGACTGTCATAGATGACATTTCAAAATCATGTTATTCTTAAGACAATAAATACTATGAAAGGGCAATATACTATGAGCATTACAAAATCTTCTTTCTCATGCAAACGTGATAACCTTACTATCAAAGGGATGCAATATTTGCCAGAAAATCATTTCAATACAGCAAAATTTCCTGCCGTTATCATATGTCACGGTTTTACCGGAAATTATTCAGATATGGAGGATTGGTGCGCAGACTTTGCCCGAATCGGTTATGCAGCCTTTTGCTTTAGCTTTTGTGGAGGAAGTGCTCTGACTACACAGGAAGAATTTTTAAGTGAGGGAAACAGTATTGATATGACTCTTTCTTCAGAAATTGAAGACTTATTATGTGTGAAAAGATATGTTCAGGAATTATCTTATATTGATTCCAAACATCTTATTTTGGTTGGCGGAAGTCAAGGCGGCCTGGTAGCTGCGCTGACCGCCGCAAGATGCGGTAACGAAATCGAAAAATTGATTTTGTTTTTCCCGGCATTCTGCATTCCTGACCACGCAAGAAAGGGCTGTCTTGCTACTGCAAGCTACGACCCAAATCTGGTACCCGATTACATTGATTGTCATACTACCATTCTAGGAAAAGCTTACCACGAGGAAGCTGCTGCCTTGGACCCCTTCCTTGAAGTATCCAAATATACCGGACCAGTACTGCTTTTGCATGGTTTAAATGATAATATCGTTCATTACTCCTACGCTGTCCGTGCAAAAAATGCCTATCGGCAAGGTCAATGCCATCTACAGCTTATCAGAGATATGGGACATTACTTCTGTGACCATCAGCACGACAGTGCCTTTTCCTCTATTAGGCAGTTCTTGGAGGAACGCAAGGAGATATTAACAATACGTATTATCATCACCCGTTCTGAAGGAGCTATAATAGATGACATACTAACAGACAAGATTTATTTTACAGGATATTGCGAGTCTGACTTTTTCCAAGGCTGTATCTGCAAAGAAGGCTGTGACACACGAATTCACTATCCTGACAACATGCAGATTCGCGCAGAATATACGCTGAACGGTCTGGATTCTGCAGGTGAAACATGCTCCATTCACATTGTAAATCAATGGAAGGATGATGAATGGAGACCTGTTATCCAAACAAACAGTAAAGCACTAAACCACCTCAACCATGCTGACCTGACCGCCACTTTGGAATATGGCGCCGGCGGACCTACTGTACGAATATTTCATTGATTATCTCATGGTCATTATGAATTATCTGCGGTTTCACATGTTTGATTGTCATACTGTGTACACCTTGTTTTTCCGGCTCTTCTTTACTGATATGATAAGCATAATAATGAATTTCGTACATTTCACCAGTATCTGTCATAATATCATAGACAGTAACCCCCTCTTCATATCTGGTATAATATCCATCTCTTGAGGATTTTGATGCTGACCTTCCCTTAATACGACTATACGAAAGTATTTCTCCGTCTATAAATGCGATTGCATTTTCTATCTTTGAATACAACTGTTCATTTTGAACTTCTTTTGCAAAAAGCTCATAAAGAGTCTGGGCATTGCGTTCCTGTAATGCCCTAAGAATATTTCCGGACGTAATCTTACGGTATGTATAGGATAAGGCTCCTTCATCAATCTGCATATATACATTTGGTATTTCCTGCGGAACAATCGTTTCAAAGAATTCCCCTGCCCGCCCAACATCCTCTTCATCGTACTCTTGTATGGGGACAATTCTGATATCATGTATCCCAACTAAATCAGCGTTTTTTTCATCTCGTAAATTCAAATAATGTCGAATGAATATGTTATATGTTTTTTCTGAATTAACTTTAACATCTTTAATGATATTAACATTCATTAAATTGCTCGAACTATCATAAATAAAATGAAGCTTTCCATGATTTAATTCGGCATTAATCTCTCCATACGATACAATGTCTCCCCCCAAAAAGGAAAATAGTGCTTCTAATTCTGTATCCAAATCGTGAGTTTCCTGTACTCTATCGCAAAATAGCTCTTTCACCGTAAGAGTATCCCTTTCTTCCATAGCCTTTAATACTGTTTCACATATTTCCATGCTTTTTTCTTTGCTTACTGCCCTATCTTCCCGGTCTTGTATTACCTCAACAACAGAACTACAGCCTGTTAATAGTATTGTAAACATCCAGCATGAAAACAGTAATACTGTCTTTTTAATTAATGTAACTCTCTTAATTTTCATTTCTATTTCCCATTTTCTTAAGTTCATTCAAATTTTGGTTTGCTCTTCTCACCTCATTAAAATATGATACATAATAAATGCCCGCAAGCACAATATATGGTACTGTAATCTGTATAAACATCTCTCGATATACATTAGGAGATACATCCACCAGCTTGCTCATCAAAAAGAGCACAAGCATTACTCCACCAATCACAACAATATATTGTCCTATCATAACAAAAAACAGGGGCACTTTATCAAAAATGCGGTGCATGAACAATACAAAAGTTGCAAAACAGGTAATCACAAATATCATTCCAAAATTCATCACATAGTAAGGGTCCTGATAACTGCTTATTCCTTCCATCAATACTTTGCTCAAAGACAAAAGAGTATATACCACACATACAGAAAGCAAATATTCTTTTACAATTTTCATGATTCTGTCACCTTCTTTTCCAAATACTTATAAAACTCATTTTTATAGCTTCGATTTAAAACGATTCGTTCCCCATTATCCATCACAATATTCACGCGCATATTCATCTGCGCATTCAGCTCCTGAATATGATAAATGTTTACCAGCATGGACTTGCTATTTCTTGCAAACCCCACTGAACCGAACTCATCCATAAATTGCTGCAAGCCATAGGTAATACGCCAAACGCTGTCCCTTAGGTACGCATAGGTTTTACGCTCTACAACCTCTATGTAAAGAATTTCTCCGGGAGTCATCATTTTTTCCTTTTCCGTTTCTTCATCCTTGCCAAGAATCATTCCTTCAAAAGCAGACAAATATTGCTTTATTGTCATGGTATCTTCGTCCATTTGATTGTAATGCAAGTCTATATGATTTTCTTTTAAATCAGGCTCCTGGTAGATATTAATTCTCACTGTCGATACTCCATTTCGTTTTATTCTTATGTAAACACCCCTCTATTATATAATAAAAGCTAACGCCAGCACAGCATAAGTTTTCTTAAAATCCTTATCACAAATCACATAAACTGCACCAAACAGAAAACCTAAAACAATACCTACCAAACCAATCCATATACTTCCCTTAGTAAAACCATGAGCAAATCCCCAAGTCAGTCCTACAATAATACCTCCATATGGAATCTTCTTCTTTCCAAATAACTTCTCCAGTGCATTCTGACCGAATACAATAATTAAGGTGAAAAGTACTACTTCTGCCAGATAATAAAGATGTTGGAATATAAATTTCAACACGCCAAGTTTTTGAAATTCATGAATAATTTTTAATCCACCCACATCTACATAATTTTCAATTGCTACAAGTCCGATTAAAACACAGCTTGCTATAATTCCCTTACAAGTCCACTTACTGTCGGTTCCTTTTAGCTGAAAGCCTAAATTCTTTTTGGCACTTCTCACAGCATAAATTGCAACTGCCAGCCAGGTAATAATCGTTACAGACCAGTGGATAATTCTTTCCGGCGTTGTAAATTCTCTCATGGAATGACCATAAATAAGTGGCTCCAGCCAATATGCATATAGTACCTCTATACCAAGCCCGCCAAATGCCAACATTGCCAATTCAAAATACTGATAACTCTCGCTTTTAAAAAATGATTTTACTTTGTTTTTCATCGATTCATACCGTCCTTTCTTTTATAAATAAACTTTAATCATAATTCCCAAAAAAGAAAAGCGATTTTGCTTATGTTGCAATTACATTGTTTATGTTGCAAAAAATACGTCCAAGCCACTTCGAAAAAGCTTCGCTTTTCCTCAGTGTTTGGCTTTCGCCAAATAGAAAGCGGAAATAGCAGAACAGCCTGTTAGCTAGCTCACGCTGTCTGCTATTTCCGCTTTCTGCTTGGACTCAATGCTCCAACATGTGTTCAATAAATATCCCGTACCCTCTTGTGGGGTCATTTACCAGTACATGTGTTACTGCTCCAATAATCTTACCGTTCTGGATAATCGGACTTCCGCTCATTCCCTGCACAATACCTCCTGTCAGGGCAAGGAGCTCCTCATCCACAACCTGAACGGAAATCTGTCTGTTCAGATTCTCGTGATTCAAAGACAGTTTTGTAATCTTAATATCATAATAAGCCGCTTCACCATTCACATTACAATAAATCTGCGCAGCACCTTCCCGTACCTCCTGTTTGAATCCTACCGGCAATGCGGCTCCTCTGTCTACCTGATAGTTATCTCCTACCATACCGTAAATTCCCTGTGTGGAATTAGTGGTAATCATTCCATACACTTTGTCCTCATAATATTCGATAACCCCTGTTAGTTCGCCGGGTGTACCTTTTTGACCTTTTTTGATATTTACAATCTCAGCCTGATATAAAAGTCCATTTCCCAGTTTCAGTAGCTCTCCCGTATCATTATCATTCACTCCATGTCCCAACGCACCAAAATGATTATTGGCATCCACATAGGTCATGGTGCCGATTCCCTGAGCACTGTCTCTAAGCCACGCGCCTATCTTGTACACGCCTGCCTCATCCTTTTGGGGTTGCAAAGTAACCTGTAACAGCTCATTTTTTCTGGAAATTTGGAATACAATTTCTTTATCTCCATTTTTTTCTACATACTCACGCACCTGCTTTTTATCATTGGCTGCAATGCCATCCACCGCTAAAATATAATCTCCCACCTGGAGTTTATCCTCTGCCGGAGAGAAACGCTCACCGTCTGCACCGACAAATCCCCCGATATCCACCACCAAAACACCTTGGGTTTTCATATAAATTCCAATGGGCTGTCCTACCGGAGTCAGCAGGATATCCTCAACAATCTCGATTTCTATGTTCTTAAAGGGAACAAATCCAAAAAGCTTCAATTCCATCTGATACGTGTCCATATTCTCCCCTGCAATCAAAGTTACCGGCTGATTTAACGCAATCACCGTAGATGAATCAGCATTTACCGTACCTGATGCAGGTATCTGCAAATCAAATCTTTCACTTGTTCCTGCCTTAATACGAATTGTATCGGGAATTCTTGTCAAGTAATATCCATATAATGCCAAGGTGCACAACCCCAGTCCAAAGCCAAACAACACATATATCCACCAAAATCTCTTTTTCTTTCCCATTGCATCATCCATACTTTCTTCATTTCGTTTGCCTGTTTTCATTCATTTCCACATTTGTAGTATGTGATGTTTTCACAAAAATTAATCATAATTATTATGTAAATATTTGATTGTTTCGCCATAAATTATGTGATAAAATAAGATATATTCTGAATATTTAGTAAATTAAGTGTAATATTAATGTAAAAGGGGTTATTTAAATGTATCATGACAACATTACGGGCCTTCCCGTATACGAATCATTTTTGGATTTTTCACAGAAAATGAGAGCTTCATCCGAAAGAAACCGCTTTGCGATTCTTTCTCTCAACATGAAATCCTTTCACCGAATTAACCAAATCTATGGTTATCAGAAGGGAAATGAATTTCTTACTTTACTTACCCAAAAGTTAATCCGTAAAAATTCATACATGTTATCCGCCTGTCGTATACAGGCAGATTCTTTTGTTGTGCTCATAGACATCAACCAGATTACACTTGAAAACTTAAAAGCACATATTGAATCGGCTTTTGCAGATTTCACTGCCATTGCCCAGCCTCTCTATCCTGAGGTAAAGCTTGCACTTCATGGAGGTGTTTATCTCCTGTCAGATTATACAACCGGTATTCATGAAGCAATTGAACATGCAGATATTGCCAGAAACTCTTTAGATGAACAAAGTAGTTCTTCTTCGGGCAATCTAGTCACCTTCTATCAGGATTCCCTTTTGGGAAGATTAAATCCTGCCCATAAAATCATTCCTCTCTTTGAAGATATTATGATTACAAACCATTTAATCATTTATCTGCAGCCGAAGTTTGATATTGATGACCTGCAACCAATCGGTGCGGAAGCATTGGTACGCATTATGGATTCCAATGGAAAGATTTTGAAGCCCAATGCCTTTTTATCCGTTTTGGAGCGTTATGGATTCATTCATGAATTAGATTTGATGGTAATTGAAAGTATTTTGAAAATTATTGATAAATGGTATGCTACCGGCATTCAGCCGATTCCAATTAGTATCAATTTATCAGGACGTGATTTTTCTTCTGAAGAATTCACAAAGATTTTTGCAGAAATGATGGAGAAGTATCCTTCCGCCTTAAAATATATTGAATTTGAGATTTCAGAGAGTACCTTCTTTGATAATCCGGAATATATGCTACAGGAAATGAACAAGCTTCACAATCTCGGTTATCGCATTACCATGGATGCTTTCGGCAAGAACAACTTCGCTCTGAATACCTATGGTATACCTCCGGTAGACACCATTAAACTCAACCGCAGCTTCTTAAGTATGGGAATGAAAAACACCAAGAACTTCCTATATATTCAGAAATTGATTGAAACCTTCAGAGACTGCAACATCTCTGTCATTTGTGAAGGTATTGAAAACAAGGAAGAGGAAGATTTTGCCAAGGAATGCGGATGCCGCTTTGTACAAGGCTACTACTACGACCGACCGATGCCGCTTGACATCTTCCAGAAGAAATATATGGAATACAGCTATTTATTATATCATATCTAAAAAGGAAGCCTTACACGGCTTCCTTCTTTGTTCTTGCTGTATGAATTAACTCTCTTGCATTCTCTCTTACGGCATCCGTAATACTCTCTCCGCCAAGCATTCTTGCCAGTTCCTCCACAGATTCCTCCGGATTCATCTCCATAATACCTGTAACAGTAGCGTTCTCTTCTGCTTTCTTTGCTATCATAAAATGGTGGTCTGCCATAGCCGCAATCTGCGGTAAATGAGTAATACAGATAATCTGATGATTCTTTGCAATTACTCCAAGCTTCTCTGAAACTTTCCACGCAGTCTTACCACTGATTCCCGTATCAATCTCATCAAAAATCATAGTTGGAATCCTGTCTCTTGACGCAAGTACAGTCTTAATGGCAAGCATGATTCTGGATAACTCACCACCACTGGCTACACTGCCAAGACTCTTCATCGGTTCACCCGGATTGGTGGATATCATAAACTCTACATCATCAAATCCTTGTACGGAATAGTCTTCCTTTCTGCGAACCTGTATCTCAAAGGATACTTCTAAGAAATTAAGCTCTGTTAATGCCTGCACCATATCTGCTGACAGCTTCTTTGCTTCCTTCTCTCGAACCCTTGATGCCTTTTCGCAGATTCCCTGTAGCTGACGAACCGTATCCGCAAGCTCTTTCTCCAGCTTCGCCTGATAGGCATCCGCATTACGCAGCTTCTCTATACGCTGCTCCAGCCCCTCCTGATATTGCAAAATTGCAGGAATACTGCCGCCATATTTGAGCTTCATATGATTCAGAAGGTTCAACCTCTCCTCTATTTCCTTAAAGGATGACTCGTCAAACTCCATATCTGACATATAACCTGCAATACTTCTGTTAAAATCGCTTACCAAACCATCGATATTCTCAAGCTCCAGCGCAAGCTCCTTAGCTGTTTCATCGTACTCCTCTATGGAACGAAGCTCCCGAACCGCTCTTCCGACTGCATCTGCAACACTGTTTGCTCCCGCACCAAGCAGTGAATACACCTTAGATGCTGCCTCTACCAATTGTCTGCTGTTTGTCATCCTGCGATACTGTGTTTCTAGCTCCTCGTCCTCGCCTGCAACAAGTCTCGCCTCTTCTATCTCCTGATATTCAAATTCTGCCAAAGAAAGTTCCTTTGCCTTAGCACCTTCATCCACCTGAAATTCATCAAGCTCCTTCTTTAGTGCCGTATACCACCGGTAGCAATCCTTAAGCTCCCGTTTAATCGGCACAAGCTCCTCTGCAGCAAAAGAATCTAATATCTCCAAATGATTCTTCTTATAAAGCAGTGACTGATGCTCATGCTGTCCATGAATATCAATCAAAAGTTCTGCCAATTCTTTAATCTGCTTGGTAGTAACAGTTTCACCACATACCTTGCAAATGCTCCTGTTCAGCTGTATCTTACGCTGGATAATGACAATGCCATCCTCTTCTACAGGTATATCCATATCCTGAATTCTTCGGATAATATCCTCATCTTCAAGCTGAAAAACCAACTCTACCAACGCATACTCTGCACCATGCCGAATCATATCCTTATCCGCTCTTGCTCCCAGGGCAAGATTAATAGAGCCGATAATAATTGACTTACCGGCTCCTGTTTCTCCACTTAAAATATTAAGTCCTTCCCTAAAGCTTACCTCTGTCTCCTTAATGAGTGCCAAATTCTTTACATGTAAACTTATTAACATACCCTTCTCCTGTGCTTCTTACGGGCTTTAGACTAAATGTATGTGCTTATCTATCGCCAAATCCTAAATACCTAAGAATCTCAACCACTTCTTCTTAGCTCTCCAGAATCTCGCTAATCTTATCCATCAAGGCTTCTGCTTCCTGTGTTGTCTTAACAGCCGCCATAATGGTATCATCTCCGGCTATACAACCAAGAATCTCCGGAAACTTCATCGCATCAAGCGCCGCAGCTACAGCCATCGCCATACCCTGCACCGTCTTGATAACTAATATATTCTGTGCAGTATCCATGGAAACAAAGCCATCCTTTAATACTCTGATAAACTTATCTCCCAGATAACTGTCATCATTCTTCAAAATAATATACTTCTGTTTACCGCTTCCTGTTGCAATCTTAGAAAGCTTCAACTCTCGGATATCTCTGGATACAGTTGCCTGTGTTACTTCATAGCCCTCTGCCTTCAAATATGCAGCCAACTCCTCCTGAGTCTCAATATCGTACTTCTTAATCAAGTCTACTACTACTTCATGTCTCTGTCTTTTCATTCCGTAATCCCCTTATTAAATGATACGCATTTTCTTCTGTAAGGTATCCAGAAAGCTTGCCTTACTCAGCTTAATAATCTTTGTCACCTTATCTGAACGAATGATTCTTATCTTATCACCTTCGTTTAAATTCACAGGATGACGACCATCAAAGCTGGCATCAACCTCCTGCTTCTCCCCTGGCTTATAGTCACCTATCTCAACATCTATCACATCATCCTCAGCCAAAATAATCGTGCGGTTATTTACAAGGGTATGTGAACATACCGGAGTCATCATAATCAATCTCGCCTTAGGCTCCACAATCGGACCACCTGCTGATAAATTATAAGCTGTCGAACCTGTCGGTGTAGAGATAATCATTCCGTCAGCACTATAGGTACTCAAAAGCTGTCCATTTACATAGATGTTAAAATTGATGACATGCAATGCACCCTTACGATTAATAACGATATCGTTCAATGCTGTCATCGGAGTCATTCGCTCTCCTGCTATCACCGGAAATCCGGTCAGCATCATCCTGCTCTCTACCTCATACTTGTCTGCCATCAGCTGCTCTAATGCACTGTCTATCTGGTCCTTCTCTACTTCAGCCAAATATCCTAAGGTTCCGAGATTCACACCAATAAACGGAATATGCATCTCCTGATAATCGCCCGCTGCTCGCAGCATCGTACCGTCGCCGCCTAAGACAATCATACATTCGACACTATTATCTGCCTTATCCTTACAGATGCATCCATGCTCTGTCAAATACTTACGTATGTATTCGGTTGTTTCACAGTTCGTATCTTTTAACTCATTTGTATAAATATAAAAAGTCTTCATCTATGCTCCTGTGTCCGCTTTGCTATTATTATCATAACACATTTTTTGTGAAATTCTAGTGAAAAATACTAAACATCTAAAGTTTTATGCGCTTCTTTTACAATATTATGTATTAAGTCCGCATAAACCTCATGGGGTGGAAGCTTTGAAGCAGTCTTTTCTTCCGCCTTATATATATGCAATAAATATTCAATATTACCTTCCGGACCTCTGATTGGTGAAAACTCCAGATGCAATACCTCAAAGCCGATGCTTACTGCATAATCCATCACCTTTTCAATAACCTCGATGTGAACCTCAGGCTCTCTGACAACACCCTTCTTTCCAACCTTTTCCTTACCCGCCTCAAACTGCGGTTTAATCAAACACACCATCTGCGCACCTGTTTTCAGAAGGTTATAAGCCGGCTCTAAAATCTTGGTCAAAGAAATAAAGGATACATCCACAGATGCGAAATCCAAATCATCATCAATATCTTCACGTACCATATACCGGAAATTCGTCTTTTCCATGCATACAACACGTTCATCATTTCTCAGCTTCCATGCAAGCTGCCCGTGACCTACGTCAACCGAATACACCTTGCATGCTCCATTTTGCAGCATACAGTCCGTAAAACCGCCTGTAGATGCTCCAATATCCATACACACCTTATCTGTAAGCGTAATGTCAAAATGATTCATCGCCTTTTCCAACTTCAATCCGCCACGGCTTACATACTTTAATGTGTTACCTCTTACCTCTATTGTGACCTTTGCTTCATCAAACATCGCACCTGCTTTGTCTTCCTTCTGGTCATTTACATATACACAGCCTGCCATAATAACAGCCTTGGCTTTCTCTCTTGATTCTGCCATGCCCTGTCTCACCAGCAGAACGTCCAATCGTTCTTTCACACTATGCCTCTCTTTCAAAACGCTTTTTTATCTTACGAATAATGGACGCAGCATCAATACCGACTTCCTCTCGTAAAATGTCCACATTACCATGCTCCACATACTCATCCGGTATGGTAATATTCAAAATGTCCGGTGTCGCTTTGGATGTATTTCTTGAATCCAAATAACTGCGCACCTTTTCACCAAATCCGCCGCTTGCAACATTCTCTTCCATCGTTACGATAAGTGAATGCTCCCTGCATGCTTCATCCAGAATATCCGTATCAATCGGCTTTACAAATCTTGCATTGATAATACTACAAAAATATCCGTCTAAAAGCAAAGCCTCTCTCACTGCAAGTGCCGTCTTTACCATGCTGCCAACTGCCACTAGCACGATGTCCTTTTCCTTATAAAGCCACTCACCCTTACCGTAAGCAATTGGCGCCCTAAATTCCTTGAGTTCATCAAATGCCTCGCCTCTTGGATAACGGATGAGTGGCTTAATA
>SVFJ01000086.1 GCA_015056925.1 Lachnospiraceae bacterium
ATAGGTGTAGAAATAAGCGCCAGTGATGTGCTAAAAACTTTTCATAACTTCGGCAGTCGAGCATACCACTTGGCTACACCAGTTCAATTAAATCCAAATTTCATTGAACACAGACCACTGTACTGCCCCTCCATGTCAATACAAAAAGGATGCATTACCGCATCCTTTTCTTTTAAATCACATTCTCTGTATATTTGAAATACTCAAATCTTGCATTGCCTGCTTTGCCCTCACCCTCATGATAGCTAAACAAACCATGCTTTACGCCAACCCATCTGCCTGCCTTGGAAGGATAAGAAATCATCTCCTTATAGTTCACACCGTCCAGACTGTATGCCAGACTAATCTCCTCAGCAGGAATAGGGAATGTATATGGACCATCGCTATTGTACTCTGTGGAAGGAACTCGACGAACAATATTTGCAAAATAAACCTCATTGCCCTTGATTTCTTCCATTAAATCATAGGTATCAATAGCGGTCGCACGCTCATTGCTAAAATGCTGCTCACCATGAATCACACAAATACGTTTCTTGCCTTCAGCCTTTTCTACGCCAAGTGCCGCATAGGTCATTCCCATACTCATCATACCTGCCACGTCTCCATCTTGAAGCTCTGACAAATCAAGCTTTGCCACTGCGCAACACTCAGGCATACTCCACTTCTGCAATAAAAGATTTGGTACATTGGTAATCGAATCTGCATCTCTCTTTACGGCATGAAGAACCAGCACCTGCTTCTCAGTATCCAACTGATACCAGCCATCCTTCGGATTCGCATTCCACTGCCACTGAAGCCCCAGTGTATCTGTAGTAAAGTCATCCTCTGCCGCAGGGCTTACTGCCTCGAAGCTGCCACCTACATTAGGCTTTGTCCATGTAGTTACAGGCTTACCTGCCTGCTCACCTTCTTCATATTCACCAATGACAGGCCAGTCATCTACCCAACGCATCGGCTGCAAATGTATAATTCTTCCTGCTGCATACACATCCTGGAAATGAATAAACCAATCCTCACCGCTTGGTGTATCTACCCATGCTCCCTGGTGAGGTCCATTTACCTCGGTATCCTTCTGTAGCATAACATCTCTATACTCATATGGTCCCCAGATATTCTTACTTCTAAGCACTGTCTGCCAGCCCTGTTTTACACCACCTGCCGGTGCAAAGATATAATAGTATCCGTTTCGCTTATACATCTTAGGACCTTCAATTGTCTCCTGATTCTCTTTGGTACCATCGAAAATATACTTACCTTCATCCTTCATCTGAAGACAATCAGGTGTAATCTCACAAAGATTCAGTATACTCTTAAATCCGATACGACTCTTTGCAAAAGCAGATACCATATATGCCTTACCATCCTCATCCCAGAAAGGACATGGGTCAATCCATCCCTTACCTGCATAAAGACAGGTCGGCTCATCCCATTGGCCCCAAGGATTCTTTGTCTTAACCACATAAATTCCTTCATCCGGCATTGGGAAAAAGATAATAAATTCGCCCTCATGATAACGGATAGCAGGTGCCCATACACCACATCCATGTCGCGGCTTATCAAACTGCTCTCCCGGTACCTTCTCAATCGCGTAGCTGATTACCTTCCAGTTTACCAAATCCTTTGAATGCAACACAGGCAATCCCGGTGCATTACAAAAGCTTGACGCCACCATAAAATAATCATCGCCAACCCTGCACACATCAGGGTCTGAATAATCTGTATAAAGAATCGGGTTAGTATAAGTTCCATTCCCATTATCCGCATTCCAAATCTTATTGTCTCGTATCATTTTCTCTGCCTTTCTTTTCTATTACACTTAATCCATTTAGTAAACAAATGTAACCGCTTACATAAACTTTACCATATGATTCTATCAAAGTCATCCTCTTTTTTGTCGCCATATTCTCATATTTTTATGCCATTTATTGTGAAATAACTTTTACAAAAGTGACAAAATCGTGTAAAATATGGTATAAAATTGGTATAAACATTCTTGTTTATAAATATTAAGCCTGCAAAGCCAATCCGCAGGTCCTGAAAGGTATGATTTTATGAACTTTTTTTACCAGTCACGAGTAGAATCCTATAGCAGCTTTTTGTCAAATGATAATACCTATCCGGCACATCTGCATCGTCAGGTGGAGATTATGTTTGTTGTTTCCGGCGCATTAGATATTATGTTTGAGGAGGACGTATTTCATTTGAAGGAGGGCGATATTTCCATTACCTTCCCGGATAAGATTCATTCTCTTCATACTCCTGAAACAAGTCGTGTATTACTCATGGTATTTGATGTAGACTTTTTACAGGACTTTAGAAAGGCATTCACAGAATACATACCGCAGAACCCTATTTTAAATGTAGAAAATATTTCTGAGCATGGACGTAATGCCCTTTCATGGCTTATTTCACTTTCCAAAAATATGCCTGCCACTGCTGATATGCCCGATATCAATATGCTTCCGTCGCATCCTATTGTTTCTGATACGATGAAGATTGTAAATGAACAGAAGGATTTGTCACCTAATCTTCTCTATACGAAGAGCTATTTGACCATTCTTCTTACAGATATGTTTTCTTATATTCCATTGATTAGTCGCGGAAACTGCTCTGACCGTAATATCTGCGAGCAGATTCTGATTTACTTGGATAAACATTTTTTGGAGGATTTGTCTCTTGAAACAACTGCAAAGAAGCTGGGTATCAGCAAATTCTATCTGTCACAGATATTTTCTAATAAGCTGCATACCTCTTTCCCTGCATATGTTACCGCCAGACGCCTTGACTATGCAGAGAAGCTCTTGACGACAACCAACAAATCCGTTACAGACATTGCCTTTGATGCTGGATTTACCAGCCCGCGAACCTTCTTTAGAAGCTTTCAGGCTGCCTACAACATTACCCCGCATCAATACCGCAAGAGTCACAGCAAGTTTTTATCATAAGACGCAACAAAGCCCCGAGCAATACTCGGGGCTTTGGTTTTATCTTTATATTCTTAATTAGTGGTGGAATAAACGAATTCCTGTGAAGCACATTGCCATGTTGTACTTGTTACATGTATCAATAACATTATCATCTCTGATAGAGCCGCCCGGCTGTGCAATATACTTAACACCGCTTCTGTGTGCTCTCTCTACATTATCTCCGAATGGGAAGAATGCATCTGAACCAAGAGCAACATCTGTCATCTGGTCAAGCCATGCTCTCTTCTCTTCTCTTGTGAATACTGCCGGCTTCTCTGTGAAGAAGTTCTCCCATGTACCATCTGCAAGAACATCCATATAATCATCGCTCATATAAACATCGATTGTGTTATCTCTGTCTGCACGACCAATCTTCTCCTTGAATGGAAGATTTAATACCTGTGGTGCCTGACGTAAGAACCAGTTATCAGCCTTGCTTCCTGCAAGTCTTGTACAGTGAATACGAGACTGCTGGCCTGCACCGATACCGATTGCCTGTCCACCCTTTGCGTAGCATACAGAGTTAGACTGTGTATACTTTAAAGTAATCATAGCAATTGCAAGGTCAATCTTAGCTGACTCAGGAATCTCTTTGTTTTCTGTTACCATATTACTGAATAACTCTTCGTTAATTACAAGCTCATTTCTTCCCTGCTCAAAAGTTACACCATATACATCCTTGTACTCGATAGGATTTGGAACATAGCTAGGGTCAATCTTGATTACCGCATAGTTACCCTTCTTCTTAGCCTTAAGAATCTCTAATGCTTCCGGCTCATATCCCGGAGCGATAACACCGTCAGATACCTCTCTCTTAATAATGTTAGCTGTTGCAACATCACATACATCTGATAATGCAATAAAGTCACCAAATGAAGACATTCTATCTGCGCCTCTAGCTCTTGCATAAGCGCTTGCAAGTGCTGTAAGCTCACCCATATCATCCACCCAGTAAATCTTTCTCTCTACCTCTGTTAAAGGAAGACCTACTGCTGCACCTGCTGGAGATACATGCTTAAAAGAAGTTGCTGCTGGAAGACCTGTTGCAGCTTTAAGCTCCTTAACAAGCTGCCATCCATTGAATGCATCTAAAAAGTTAATATATCCTGGCTTACCATTTAATACTTCGATTGGAAGCTCGCCTTCCTTCATAAAAATCTTAGAAGGCTTCTGATTTGGGTTACAACCATACTTTAATTCTAATTCTTTCATTTTCATTACTCCTTATAACAATTAAGCGTTCTTGTTGAAAATCTTTGTCTCGTACTCGCCAGTTGCGATGTCGATATATCTGATGAAAAGAGAAACCTTATTCTCCTCGTTTAAGCTGTTCCATACCATGTTAGCGAACTCATCCATATCGTTAGGGATTGCAACTAACTTAGGCTCTCCCTCAAAGCTTGGAAGTGGATTGCCATCGCACTTATATGTATGAATGAAATGTCCCTCTCCTGCTACAGGATTAGAGTAAGCAAATGTATATCTGTTACAAGCATCCGGATTGCCATTGTTGCTCTTTAAGATAGACATTGCATAGTTGTAAGCACCCTTCTCAATATGAAGAATACCTGAAATTCTAGGTGTATAGTTAGGAGCATCTGGCTCGAACTCTCTTGTACGAAGAGCCTGTTCAAATGTCATCTGTTCGTCCATTAAATCATAAATTGTATCTGTCTGGTCACCGTTTGTAACGATTGTCTTGTTGCCAAGTACACGTACAGGTGCGTAAATGATTAAGCTTGGGTCACTTAACTTAGAAGGGTCAAATGCCTGTGTACGGATTCCCTGTCCTTCCTCTACGAATACACGGTTTCTACTGTTCTCACTTCTACCCATGATAAAGTAAGCGATAGCTGCCTTCTTTCCATCCGGTGTCTTACCGATTACGATACCTCTACCCGGGTATGCATTTGCCTGTAACTCGTTTGCTAATGAAATCATTTCCATTTTCTCTACCTCCGTTTGTTCGTTGCTCCAAGTGGTTACATTAATTGACATAAAAAAACCACCCAGGCACATTTCATTAATGTTGCCCAGGCGGTCGGCTGTTCTATACTAAGGTCACTCCCTGTAGGTTACTCCTACACAGATTACTCTGTTTCCGCCAGTCGTGTACCTGTCTGTTATCATATCTGAAATTTGCAAAGATTGCAAGCCCCTATTTCAACTTCCTCTCCATCTGCCGTCTGGAGATTGCTCCTCCGTGAGAAGGTATGTACCACTGGCAAGGCTCCTGTAAAAGCTTTTTCCAAGTCACCTCGACCAGTCCGGGCTGATTCGCCCATAACTGATTCACACCGAAAAATGCCCGCTTACTCATAGCATCTCCAACCAGTGCCAGCTCATCATCCACGATAATGCTTACACTTCCCTCCGAATGCCCCGGTGTTTCAATCAATCTAATATGTTCATCCCAAATAATCGGCTCATCAAAGGTGATTGCCTTCGCATCCCTACATGCAGGATACTTGTTCAGGAAAGGTGCCTCACGTAGTACCTTCTCTGCCGGATTTAAAAAGCCCTTTGCCGCCTTCGGAATCAGACAATCTCCCGTCTGTACAAAATGCAGCTCACTGTCATGTACATATACAGGACACTGATACCGCTCTGCAACCCACGCCACATTCTCCACATGATTAATATGTGCATGTGTCAGAATCACACCATCGATAGCAGATATATAGCACTCCTGCAAGAGCGCAAGCAAACGCTTCCTGCTCCGTATCGTACCTACATCTATTAACCAATTTTCTTTCTCTGTTCTTATCACATAACAGCTACATCGAGCTAACTTCAAGCGAATCACCGTTATGCCATGCTTCGTAACCCATTTTTTCATACCTAGTACCCTTAATAGCGCCCCATGTTGTCACCTTGGTGACATATTCCTCTTACACAAGCGCACCTAAAACAAAATAGCTTATCAGAGTAAAATTTCCCTGATAAGCTATATTACCATACTTTTCATCGAACTGAAATATGTTCACAAAGATTTCACGAATTTGTCAACGCTCCAAATATTGGAAATCATCTTTCCTATGCCTTCAGTGCTGCACAAATTGCCTGCACACCATACATCATAGTCTTCTTACCTTCCTGATATCTGTAATTTGCCTTATTCGTTAAGATAGAAGCAATACCTACAAGCATAAACCAAATATCCTCAGCTGCCGCCTTACTGTCTGCATCAGCCTTCACATCACCCGAAAGCTTTCCCTGTTCAATCAGTTCCATAACATCGTTCAGAATCTCATTCTCAATACGCTCATCAACTACCTGAAAGCATGCCGTATAATGCTGGAAATAAGCATTTCTCTCATATATATAATCAAAAATAGCTTGTATAAAGGTATTAAAATTATCAAAATAAGATGCATCCTCTGACATCGCTGCTTTGGCACTCTTTAACAGCTCTGTATTACATCTGTTTGCCACAAACATTGCAATCTCATCTACATCACGAAAACGATTATAGATTACTCTTCTGTCACAATTCAGCTCCTTGCATATTCTTGTAACAGTTAATGCATCAGGACCTTCCTTGCAACCAATATTGACAGCTAAGTCTATAATTCTTGCACTTGTTTCATCCTCAATTCTCTTTCCTTTTGAAAAAGCCATCTCATTCACCCCACTATTTGCTTTAGTTTCGGCAAAGCACTTGGGGTGTGATTAGTCTTACGGATTAGGGAATATCCCACGACTTGCCATACTTCTATCTACTATTTTATCAGTAAAATAGCGTGTTAGCAAGTAATTGTGCACAATTTTTAATGCAATTTTGCGCTTTATATAGTTATGTCTACCATTTTAGAGTGTTTTTGCTCTCATCTCGATATTTCTCTGAAAGTTTAATACATCATGAGAATACTCTTCATTCATATACTTAGAAGTAATCAGGAAATCCGCAGTTGCCTTGTTATTCGCAATCGGAATGTCATATACCTGTGCAATTCTAAGCAAAGCCTTTACATCCGGGTCATGTGGCTGTGCTGCAAGCGGGTCCGAAAAGAATATTACAAAATCAACTCTTCCCTCTACAATCTTAGCACCAATCTGCTGGTCACCACCGAGAGGACCGCTGTTATATCCTCTCACCGGAAGTCCTGTCACCTCTGTAATCATACGGGCTGTTGTACCTGTACCACATAAGAAGTGCTGCTTTAAAATATCCTTGTTATCCTCGCACCACTGAATTAACTCTCTCTTCTTACTATCATGTGCAATCAATGCAATATTTTTCTGTTTTGCAATAGTGAGTGTTATTTTATCCTTATCCATATCTTCTACCTGTCCTTTCCACTCAAATATACTTCCACCACTTTCGAGCACTTTCCTATATCATAAAGAAAACACAGACAGAATTCAATAGAAATCTGTCTGTGTTTTGTTAAAGATTCTTTACAATATCATTTTAAGACTGCGCAATCGCATTTCCTGTATAGAGCTGATAATACTTACCCTGCTTCTCTATCAGCTCATCATGCGTTCCACGCTCAATAATTCTTCCCTGCTCCATAACCATAATACAGTTACTATTCTTAACTGTAGAAAGTCTGTGTGCAATCACAAATGTTGTTCTGCCATGCATCAGCTTATCCATACCATCCTGAATAATCTTCTCTGTTCTGGTATCAATTGAGCTTGTTGCCTCATCGAGAATCAACGCCGGCGGGTCTGCAATGGCAGCTCTTGCAATCGCAAGCAGCTGTCTCTGTCCCTGACTAAGGTTTGCTCCATCTCCTGCGAGCAACGTATCGTAGCCCTGCGGTAGCAGCTCGATAAACTCATGCGCATTGGCAAGCTTCGCTGCTGCATATACCTCTTCATCCGTTGCATCCAGTTTACCATAACGTATGTTTTCTTTTACCGTTGCCGTAAACAAATGCGTATCCTGTAATACGATTCCAAGAGAACGCCTTAAATCACTCTTCTTAATCTTGTTAATATTGATACCGTCGTAACGAATCTTACCGTCCTGAATATCATAGAAACGATTAATCAGATTGGTAATTGTCGTCTTACCTGCACCGGTTGAACCTACAAAGGCAATTTTTTGTCCCGGCTGTGCGAACATATCAATATTATGAAGCACCATCTTCTCATCAGTGTAACCAAAGTCTACATCATGGAACTCTACCTTACCCTCAAGCAAAGTATACGTAGTCGTATCCGAATCCTTGTGGTAATGCTTCCATGCCCAGATATGAGTTCTTTCCTTAGTCTCCTTAATCTCACCATTGACGATTTCGGCATTTACAAGAGTTACATAGCCTTCATCTGTCTCAGGTTCCTCATCAATCAGCTTAAAGATTCTGTCTGCACCTGCAAGTGCCATGATAATACTGTTAAACTGCTGGCTAATCTGGTTAATCGGCATATTAAAACTCTTATTTAAGGTTAAGAAGCTCGCCAGACCACCAAGGGTCAGTCCGCTGATTCCATTTAATGCAAACAATCCTCCCACACAGGCACATACTACATAGCTGACATTACCAAGCTGTGCATTAATCGGTCCTAACATATTACCAAACTGATTTGCATTGTATGCACTGTCAAACAGCTCCTCATTTAGTTCATTGAAACGCTTCTTACTTTCCTCTTCATGACAGAATACCTTAACAACCTTCTGCCCTTCCATCATTTCCTCAATATATCCGTTTACCGCACCGATTGCCTTCTGCTGCTTGACAAAGTATCCGCCTGATAAACCGATTGCCTTCTTTGTCACAAAAAGCATCAATGCAACCATAGCCAAACTTACCAAAGTAAGCGGTACACTCAAATAAAGCATACTTCCCAAAACGCCGATAATGGTAATGGCACTGGTTAACAGCTGTGTCATACTTTGGCTAATCATCTGACGAAGTGTATCAATATCATTGGTATAGGTTGACATGATATCACCATGAGGATGTGTATCAAAGTACTTAATCGGCAGCTGCTGCATCTTTCTAAACATCTCATTACGAATGTCTCTAAGTGTTCCCTGACTGACTACCATCATTAATCTTGCTGATAAATAAGTGGTTGCTGCACCAAGTATATAAATGACACCAACTCTTGCAATCGCCGATGCCAATCCTGAAAAGTCCGGGTTCTCCTGCCCAATCAATGGCACAATATACTCATCAATTAAAGTCTGTGTAAACATAGTTCCCTGCAAACTGGCATATACGCCAAAAAAGATACATGCAACAACTAATAACACATGTATTTTATATTCCTTCAACACATATCCCATTAAGCGTTTAAACAGTTTCCCGGGATTTTCTACCTTCGGCATTGGTCCTCTGGGGCCTCTTCCGCCGGGTCCTCTTCCGCCATGTGGTGGTCTTTCATTTGCCATTAGTTGTCACCTCCGTTCTCATCAAAGTCTCCGCTTCCCTGTGTCTGGGATTCATATACTTCTTTATAAATATCACTCGTTATCAATAATTCCTCATGTGTCCCAACTGCACTGATTCTGCCATGGTCCATTACCACAATCCTGTCTGCATGCTGTACACTGCTGACTCTCTGTGCAATAATCAGCTTGGTTGTGTTTGGAATCTCTTGTGCAAATGCCTTTCTAATCCTTGCATCCGTTGCTGTATCTACCGCACTTGTGCTGTCGTCAAGAATCAAAATCTTAGGCTTCTTTAATAAAGCTCTGGCAATACACAATCTCTGCTTCTGTCCGCCCGAAACATTGGTACCGCCCTGTTCGATATATGTGTTATATTTTTCAGGCATCCTTTGAATAAACTCATCTGCACAGGCAAGCTCACAGGCTCTCCTGCACTCCTCTTCTGTCGCCTCTTTATTACCCCATCTGAGGTTATCAAGTATAGAACCACTGAACAATACATTCTTCTGCAATACTACCGCTACCTCATTACGAAGTACTTCCATGTCATATTCCTTTACATTATGACCACTTACAAGAAGCTCTCCTTTTGTTACATCATAAAGACGGCTTATCAGATTCACAAGACTCGACTTAGAGCTACCGGTTCCACCGATAATTCCAATTGTCTCACCGGATGCAATCCTAAGATTAATGTCTTTTAATACTTCCTTACTGCCATCTCCGTATGCAAAATGAACATCCTGAAACTCAATACTTCCGTCAGAAACCTCCATAATCGGATTCTCAGGGTTCTGCAGGTCTGACTTCTCGTCCAGCACCTCAGCAATACGCTTTGCTGCCGCATGGCTCATGGTAAGCATTACAAATATCATGGATACCATCATGATATTCATCAAAATATTCATACAGTAAGCTAACAAACTCATCAGCTCACCGGTTGTTAATCCATTGGCAACAATCATCTGTGCACCAAACCATGACACCAACAAAATACTTGCATATACGGTAAACTGCATGAGGGGTGAATTGAGAATAACCAGCTTTTCTGCACGAATCGATGTATCATAAATATCATCTGCCGCCTTGTAGAACTTATCCGTCTCATAGTCCTCTCTGACATATGCCTTTACCACGCGAATGGCAGATACATTCTCCTGCACACTGTTATTCAATGCATCATACTTCTCAAACATCTGTCTGAAATACTTGGTTGCTCTCGGAATGATAATGGAAATCATTACTGCAAGGAAAACAACCGCCACAAGATAAATGCTTGCCAGTCTGGCATTAATTTTAAATGCCATAATCATTGCTACAATCATGGATATCGGTGCTCTAAATGCCATTCTCAACATCATCTGATATGCATTCTGTATATTCGTAACATCTGTTGTTAAACGTGTAATCAAGCTGGATGTTGAATATTTATCGATATTTGCGAAGGAATAGGTCTGTATATTCTCAAACATCGCTTTTCTCAAATTTCTCGCAAAGCCTGTAGAGGCTCTTGCACCATACTTTGCTCCCATAAGTCCTGCAAACAGTCCTATCAGAGCTACAATCAGCATAATCCCGCCAACCTTCATGATATGTCCCATATCACCTGTGTTCACACCATAGTCAATCAGAGACGCCATCAAAAGCGGTATAATCATTTCCATGATGACTTCCAAAATCATAAAGAGCGGCGTAATAACGGAATCCTTCTTAAATTCCTTAATCTGTGCGCCTAAAGTCTTTAGCATACTGTTTTTCTTCCTTTCTTTTCATACTCCTCACTCATCCATTCCCTGTTCCAGATTCTTATGTATCTTATCTGCCACCGCAAAGAATATCTCTATCTCCTCTGCCGGAATACCCTTTAGCATATTGGCATCAATCTGGTCCAAGGTGCATTTGCACAATCGGGACATTTGCTTTCCCTCTTCGGTTAAAACAATCTTCTTAAGTCTGGCATCTCCCGGTACTGCCTCACGCTTAATATAGCCCTTCTGCTCCATAAGCTTTACCACACTCGTTACTGTAGACTTACCCATAGAAAAATCCGCCTCTATGGTCTTCTGATAAATATCTCTATGTGCATTATGCTCCAAATATCCCATAATCCAGCCATGCATAATCGTAACTTCATCAATGCCGGCATCCATTCCTTCCTTTAAGAATCGACGCTTAAATGCGGTATTCATCTGCCGAATCGCACAGCCTAACTTTTGGGGCTTATCCTTCACTGTTCACACCTCCTGTATCTGTTCTCTCTTTCGCCAAAATAGTTCGCCTGCGAACTGTTCGTACTCTAACATTCTATCTCAAATTGTATTCATCTACAACTACAATATTCTAAAAAAAGAATAAAGAAACTATTAATTCATATCCATATCCTTTTTCTTTTCCTTGCAGATTATGCTTCACTAGGATAAACTGTATGCAATAGAAACACGAAACAGCAGAAAGGCAAACTACTGATTATGAACCGTACACTTATCTATCATATTGATAATTCCGATATAAATAGCACCTGTAATCATTTGACTATAGGCACTTTCCTAAAGCAGAAAGGCTTTTCTCATCCGCTTATGGTGCATTTAAAGAAAACTCCCGAATCCATTTTGTTAAATGGTGTCTGGAGCTATGTAAATACGAAGCTGTCCGCCCAAGATGTTTTAGAAGTGCATATTGTTGAAGAGGAAAGCTCCGAAAATATTCCTCCTACCAAGATTTCCTTAGAAGCCTTTCGTGAAATGATTGTTTACGAGGATGACGATATCCTACTCGTCAATAAGCCTGCCGGCCTTCCCGTTCATCCCTCCATGGGACATCATGAGGACACCCTGGCAAATTACTGTGCTTACTATTATCAGGAGCTTTGCGAGAATTCCGTAACAGGTGGTTTTGTTTTCCGTTGCGTCAATCGACTGGACAAAGACACATCCGGCTTGGTACTCATTGCTAAGAATATGCTTAGTAGTGCAGTACTCTCAGGACAACAGCTGAACCGTCAGATTCACCGCACCTATCAGGCTATTGTAACAGGTATTACTCCAAAGTGCGGCACGATTGACCTTCCCATCGCCAGGAAGGAAGGCTCTGTCCTTGAACGCTGTATCGACTACGATAAGGGCGAAAAAGCAATTACGCACTATAAGCAGATTGCTCACACTGACAGCCACTCCCTACTGGAAATTCATTTGGAGACAGGTCGAACTCATCAAATCAGAGTACACATGAAGGCAATTGGTCATCCCCTTCCCGGTGACTTCCTCTATCACCCTGATTTTACTCATATCAAGAGACAAGCGTTGCATTCCTACCGTTTAGAGTTCGTACATCCGATTACCGGAAAAGAAATATCCTTTACGCAGGAGATACCCGAAGACTTTAAGGTATTTGACTTTTCATATGCCTCTGTCATATAAACGTGCACCGCTAGGCGCACCTAACAAAAGCACGAAGGACGCTTCCAAACGTCTTTCGTGCTTTTCATATCTTCTGTTATTTATTTTTCTGTGCTTCTATCTGCTCTGCTAAATCCTGCAAATACATCCATCTGTCCATCTTCTCTTCCAATGCTGCCTCTGCATCCTCCTTCTGCTTTGTCAGCTCCGCAAGCTTCACAAAATCTCTGGCATTGGCTGTAATATCCTTATCCAACTGCTCAAGCTTCTCCTCCAAAGCTGCGATTTCATCCTCTATCGTCTCGTATTCCTTCTGCTCCTTATAGGAGAATTTGAGCTTATCCTGACGGTTCTTAATATTCTTCAGATTCTTAGCCTCTCCGCCTTCTGCATCTGTCGACGCCCCGGATTTGGGATTACCCTTTACACTGCTGTCAGCACCGCTAAAGCCCTCTTCCTCCTGACGCCTTGCCTGATAGTCCGTATAACCGCCCTCATACTGGCGAATTACACCATTTCCTTCAAAAGCAAAGATTCGCCTCACTGTTCTATCCAAGAAATATCTGTCATGAGATACCGTAATCACAATACCATCAAAGCTATCCAGATAATCCTCCAGAATTGTTAAAGTTCTAATATCCAAATCATTGGTCGGCTCATCCAAAATCAATACATTCGGCGCTTCCATCAGCACTCGAAGAAGATTTAATCTTCTCTTTTCACCACCGGAAAGCTTACCCAAAGGTGAATACTGCTTATCTGCCGGGAACAAGAATCTCTCCAACATCACCGAAGCAGACACAGAGCCGTCCACTGTCTGTACATACTCTGCTGTATTGCGAATGTAATCTATCACCCTCATATTCGGGTCCATATAGGCAAGTCCTGCATCCTTATCATTGCGTATCTCCTGGGCATAATAACCTATCTTGATGGTCTGCCCCGTCAATACCTCACCTGAATCCGGCTGCTCCATTCCACAGATAATCTTCATCAGGGTTGACTTACCACAGCCATTTTCACCGATAAATCCGATTCTGTCGCCCTTTAAGAAAATGTAATCAAAATGACTGATTAATGTCTTATCTCCGTAGCTCTTACAGATATCCTGTAACTCTATTGTAGTTCTACCCATTCTGGTAGATACGGAGCTGATATCAAGCTGTGCGTCCTGCACGGGTCCCTTTTGCGCTGCAAGCTCCTCATAACGCTGAATATGCGCCTTCTGCTTGGTAGAACGTGCTCTGGCACCTCTTTGCATCCACTCAATCTCGACCTTCAGAATACTCTGACGCTTACGCTCTGTTGCCAATGCCATCTCCTCCCGCTGCGCCTTTAACTGTAAGAATCCCGAATAATTGGTCTGATAGCTATAGGTCTTTCCCTTATCAATCTCCACAATTCGATTAGAAACACTATCGAGGAAATATCTGTCATGTGTAATCATAACCAGTGCTCCCCTGAAATTCTTCAAATATTCTTCCAGCCAGTCTGCCATGGACGAATCCAAATGGTTGGTCGGCTCATCCAATATCAGTATATCCGCCGTTGCAAGCAATGTATTTGCCAGTGC
>SVFJ01000087.1 GCA_015056925.1 Lachnospiraceae bacterium
TGTATCTGAGCCATAGTTCAACATCCTTTCGTTAATTGTTTTTGTGGTGATTACATTTTAACCGAAAGTTGAGCTATGTGCTCATTTTTTATTTAATTGAATTTACACCATTATAAGGGCTCTATCTTAACAGTTGGTCTTTTACTCCTATTTCATTTGTAAAAGACCAACTGTAGCCATTTATAACAAATCAGACATGAAATAAAGCTTCATATCTATGAACAAGCGCCTTAGCACGGCGAATGAGCGTGCATATTCTATCACTTGGCTCTCCTAACTCAACTAAACCCAAATTTAGCAGAAATAACACATATTAACAATAGGAATATTCGACTACCCAGGCGAAAGCCCTAACAGGTTTCATGCAGAAAGCATTGTGTAGGGTGTTAGAGTTTCTTAGTGCTTTTTGAACATATAGGAAACTGCCGACCGGATGGAGGCAGTAGGCGGCAATCTGAGCCAAGGATGGCGAATCGCCGCCGGTTCCGTACGTCTTAAAACACTTAAATAAAAGCACCTAGAAACTCTTAGCCCGGAGCTCTCGCTTTCGAATGAAACCTGTTAGGGCGTGCGCCGAGAACACCTCGACAAACCCGAATTTGTCGTTTATACTAAGTGCATCACTTTGAAAGGATAAACATATGAACACTAAGATTTTATTTACAGATTTGGATGCTACCTTATTGGATGATAGTAAAAACATATCAAAACATACGCATGATAAATTAGAAGAGATGTTAGCAAAGGGGCATAAGCTGGTACTTGCATCAGGTCGTCCAATTAACAGTATTCTGAAAGTGCTTGAAAAATTAGATTTAAAAGGAGAAGGCATCTATGCCACTGCCTATAACGGTGCTATGCTCTATGACTGTGCTAAAGATGAACCAATTATCGAGCATCAGGTGTCAATTGATATTGCACAGGCACTATTCGATAAAGCAAAAGACTATGGTCTACATATACAGACCTACACCGATGATAAAATAGTTAGTTGCTCCAAGGATGCCGAAATTGCTTTTTATACAGAGCATGTCGTTATGGACTATACTGTCGGAACTAACTTACATAAAGAATTGCAGCACGGACCATATAAGCTACTAACTATCAGCCTTGACGACAGAGCAAAGCTGGAAGCCTTCCGTGAAGACATCATGAACTCTGAGCTTGGTAACGCCTTAGATACCACCTTCTCCAACGCTTATTATCTGGAGTTTTATTGTAAAGAATCCGGAAAAGGCAATGCCTTGAAAGCTCTTTGCAAGCATCTTAATATTCCACTTAAGAACTCTGTTGCTGCAGGCGATGAAGAGAATGACCTTTGCATGATTACCGCCGCCGGTACAGGTGTTGCTATGTGCAATGGCAATCCAATCCTTAAGGCACAGGCCGACTATGTAACCGAAAACGATAATAATCATGATGGTATGGCTGAGATTATTGACAAATTTATACTAGCATAATCAATAGAGAGAGGGTAGCTGCTAACAGCCACCCTCTCTGTACCTAAACACTATATCTAATTTTGGATTAATACCATTACTTCTGTCATTTCATTTGTATACACAGCAACATTACCAATCTCATTAACCGGCATTGCCTGTACAAACTCATAACTTCCTGTTACCAGACTCTTGCTGAAAATATAGGCAATTGAGCCACTATACTCAGCACCAACATTTACATGAAGACCAAGCTCGTAAGAAAGCTTCTTCTCCTGCAATACATTGATTCTAAATGTCTCAAATCCGTCCGCAAAATCTGCAACCTTCTCCAACTTAGCACCTAATGCAATATCTTCATTTGCTTTTCCAAGCTCAGTATTTGATACTGTATAACCAATACCATTTCCAAGATGAGCCATTACGTACATATTTCTACCGAAATATTTGCCAAGAACATCCAACTTCAACACTGCTTTCTCATCTGCAAATGTTACAGCTGCATAATCTGTAGCTTCTGTAATTGACTCTGCCATAGGAACCTTTACATCATTAATTACAACCTTATTTGTTGCAGGTTTTGATGTTGATGGCATAGATATTGAAGGCTTCTGATTATTCTCATTGCTCTCAGGCTCCTCTGGCACTATAGGTGTCTCCGGCTGTGGAGTCTCAGGCTCCTGCGCACCGCCAACCAACAAAGCTGTACCAAATACGCCAGGATTTGACCAGCCTGAGCCTGTTGCATCATACCAGCTCAATGTACCACTTCTGCTTCCAGATGCGTTTGCATCATTAATCTGAAGCTCTAAGCCGATTGCAGTATCAGCCTTAGGTGTAATATCTGTCCATGCAAATGCCATCTCGATGGCATATCCATCATCTGTCATAACAACCTGTGACTTTACATTCTCTTCCACGCACTTAGTACCATTAAATGACTGCTCATTTAAGTAATTGATACGATACTGCTTATCATCCTCTTCATAAGTTCCAGACTTGTGATTATTTTCATCAATAAACACTTCTACAGAATCCTTCTCGTGTGCATTAGCACTATCTGCGTTCAATACAGCATCCTTAACGTCTACATAAACATATAAGTTCTCTGCATCCCATAACAACTTCGCAGCTGCGTTTGTTTTGCTTCCAAGATTAATCGTTAACGGTACCTCTACAGCATCCTTCCATGCATCATCTAATGCGCCATCAATCTTAACTGTTCCGTTTGGAATCATCATAAATGGCTTTAATGTAGCCTTTGCAAAATACTTATCCTTTGCATCCTGACTAAGTGTATAATCACTGAATGCCTGCTTATTAGCACCATCAATATATACAAAGTCAATGAAAAGCTCTGAGTTAATCTTAAGCACCTTACTGTCACATGGAATATCTAAAATCATAGAATATCCTGACTCTGTTGCTGTAGCTGCTGCTCTAGTTGCCTCAGCCTTAACAACCTTACCATTTACTGAAACATATACGATAGCTGCATCTGTTGCATCTACTGTTGCATCCTTAACATCTACCAATACGCTGATTCCCTCTTCATTCCATACAGGAACTGCTGTCATCCGGGAATCGCCGCCACCTAACACTACCTTACTACCAGCAGTAAATACATTATCTACGGCATAAGTAATATCCATACTCTTAGGCTGTGGCTCAAGCTTTGTAGCATCTACAAATGCCCAGTATGCTGGCTTAACCTGATAATTGTCATCAAATAACAATGGACACTGTGGACGCTTTCCATCCGATGCACCACCTACTGAGTTTGAGGTCTGTAACCATGAATTCTTATCGATTACACCCCAAATAGTGATGTTGCTCATGTTTATTCCTTCTGCACGAAGGTCTAAAACCGCATCATAGATTGCTTTATATCTATATGCCTGTAATGTATACTCTGCATCTAATGTAGCTGATGTTCCATCAAATGAACTACTTGAGCTCATATCAAGCTCAGTTATCTGAACCTTATCAACAACTGCTGCATATGCTCTGGCTGCCTTTTTGAAATCGTCTACGGAAGGCGAACCTGCAGTCGCATAATGTCCCTGCATTCCCATACCGTCGATTCGTGTACCTTCTGCATTCTTAACATCTGTTAAGAGCTGAACGATACCTTTTACCTTATCTGTAAACCACTCATTATAATCGTTGTAGTATAATTCAACATCAGCCGGTGCGTACTTATTTGCAAAGCGGAACGCATTGATGATAAACTCCTGGCTCTGGTATACTCTCCACCAGTTAGAGTTTTCATTCTCATTTCTATAAGTTCCTCTTCCATCGCTGACTGCCTCGTTTACAACGTCCCATCCATAGAATAATCCTTCGTATGGGCTGCCTTCACCTGTAAAGTGCTCTAATACAGTCTTAATAAACCACTCCTGACGAAGAGTCATTTCTTCCTTATCAACAAATGGCTCATTTACATCGTAATTCTCATGGAAAAACCACTCAGGTGTCTGTGAATGCCATACAAGAACATGACCACGAACCTTAATCTGTTCGTCCGGATGTGCTTCATTCCACTTCACAATTACATTAAGCATTCTCTCTGCTCTACTGTAATCTAACTTGGGAACCTCAAATGTAACACCATTTAATGTTGTAGTCTCCTTTGCAGGACACTTGCTTGCATAACCAAAGAGTGCATCCGGCTTTAACTCATTACCTAATGTAACAGCATTGAAATGCTTTGTTACTAATGCCATTATCTTCTTATCTGCATACTCATTACCTGCGATTGACACGCCTGTAATAAACTCAGCATCTGTCTTCTCAGTAATAGCATCCTCTAAGTCCTTTAAGCCAATCTGAATGCCTGTCTCTTCTTCCTCAGCATCCGCTGCACTTTCAAGCTCAAATACAATATTCTCCAATGTACATGAAACTGCATCGTCCATTGCCATAACGCCGATGTATTTGATTGCTGATAAATCTGCAACACCTATTGTTTCAACCTCTGCAGAACCATATGCTACCGCTGCTTCAGTTGCAGGGTCAATACTTGTCAAAAGCTTTATTGCTAATTTTTTAGCATCACCTTCTGAAAGGTTAACCACTACTTTATTTAACTTTGTAACATCAACACTCTCAGGAATAGCAAAGCGAATCTCAGCGTACTTCTTCTCGTAATCAACCTTTATCGCTCCGTTTTCTTTTGATTCTGTTGTTAAGTCATAAGACATAGCCTCTACAAGCTCACTGAACTTAAATACATTTGCTGTCTTTGCTGTCCAATAATCTACCTGTACATCACCACCGCAAACAAAGTATAAGCTTCTTAAACCTGATACATTAGTAACCTGAGTTGTGACTTCCTTGAAAGAATCACCAGCTTCTACCTCTACAGTACCAATTAATGTACCTGAAGGGCTTCCTGTTCTAAGCTCAATCTTAGTTGCCTTCTCAGCCTTAACAGCTAATGTCATCTCAGAAACACCATATGCAAAGTCAACACCCTTAAGACCAAACCAGTCTCCTGTAGTTGCTGATACATATGTATTTCCACATCCAACAACCTCGATACCACATTCTCTAGCAATTGTCTCAGCCTGTACAGTTTCATATGGGTTCACTGTTCCAATCTGAGCTACACCTTCCATTGTTGGTGTCATATCCTCAATGACGCCATCCTTAACAGTCATCTTATCAATCTGTGTACTACGATAACCAAGATTTGTACCAAGCTTTCCTGTCTCTAACGCTCTTGCATGATATGCAAGATAATACTCACCCTTAAATTCAAAGATTGAATGGTGGTTGTTACCCCATACGCCAAAGTAAACACCCGGGTTCTTGAAGCACTCTCCGGCATATGTGAAAGGTCCCATAGGGTTATCGCTTACCATATACTCGATTGCTGCTGTTGCATACTTAGAACCTGAAGTGTTCCAGTTTGAGCAGTATGAGTAATAGTACTTATCACCAATCTTATTAATGCCTGAATCCTCAAACAAATATGGAGGCTCAATTGTTGCCGGAGTACCAACGATGCTAATCATATCATCGCCAAGCTGTACTACACGAGCTGTTGCAGGATTTGCTTCCTTACCTGCGGGTACACCACCACCAAAGTATAAGTAACCTGTGCCATCATCATCAACTAATACAGCCGGGTCGAATAACCACAATACATCCTTACAGTTTGGTGTATTCTTACTAATCAATGCTTTTCCAAGCGGATCTGTCCAAGGACCTGTAGGACTATCTGCTGTTAAAACACCAATACCACCACCACTATTTGCAAAGTAAAGGAAGAACTTATCCTTACCATCAATGTTCTTATATGTAGCACATGGTGCCCATGAGTTGTTTGCCCACTTAGCTGCTCCGTCCTTACCTGCTGCTGCAATTGCACCATGGTCAGTCCAGTTTACCAAATCCTTAGATGAGAAGCAGTTCAAAGTAGTAATCTTACCATAAGTATTCTCTACTAACTTACCATTCTCATACTCATAGATATCATTTGTTGCATATACATAAACCGTGTCATTATATACCATAACACCAGGGTCTGCGCTGTATCTCTGTGTTACGATAGGATTGTTATTTCCTGCACTCTTGTAGAAAGACTTCTCTACAACATCAGGCTTCATCTCCGGCCGCTTCATTACAAAAGTAACGCTTTCAATTGTAATGCTGTATCCTTCCTGTAAGCCCATAAGAGCAAAGCAGGTTAAGTCCTCTGCTGCCAATCCTTCAGCTGAAATCTGGCTTGCACCATATACAACCTTTGTCTCAGACTGCATCTCTTCATCTGAAAAGAATTTCAAAGACAAATGCTCTGAACTGGTTTTAATCTTGCATACAACCTTATCAATCTTATCCTTTGGAACCTCATCAGGAATCAGGTAGCTAACTGCACCATACTGATTTACAAATGAGAATGTTGTATCACCATTTTCTTTCTCTTCAATCTCAACATTCCAATTTGCCTTCTTCTCTAACTCAGCAAATGTATAGGTCTTGTCTGCTACTACTTCCTCAGTATCCTCTGCCTCAGCCTTTTTCTCACCTAATACAAAGGTAATACTGTCAAGTGTAACCTCATATGCTTCCTCCAAGCCCATGATTCCGACACATACCAAGTCAGCTGCTGTCAAATCACCAACTGCAAGCTGATTTGTTCCATATGCAACCGCTTTTTCAGTCTGCATTCCTTCATCTGCATAAAACTTTACAGATAAATAAGAGGTATCTCCGCTTGTGTTACATACAACCTTCTCTAATCGTGTCTTATCCACTTCCTCAGGAATCTTAAAGCTTACCTGGTTATACTGCTTAGGAAATACAAACTTAGTACTTCCATCTTCATTTGCTGTAAGCTCAGCCCCCCAAGTAGTGGTTGCTGTTAAATCAGAAAAAAGATAACTTAACTCATTATCCTTCTGTACCAGCATTACCATAGGAACAGCCTCATCAGCTATCTCTGTGGTAGTTTCTGTTTCAGCAACAGTTTCAACCTCTGTCTCTACTGCTGCCACGCTTGTTTCTTCTGTCAACGCTTCTGTACTGATTTCTACAACTGTTTCTACAACCGTAGTCTCTTCTGTAGTAGTTTCTGTAGCTACTTCAGATGTTGCTTCTGTTCCGGTCTCCTCCTCTGTTGCTACCTCAGTCAATGTTTCATCCAAAGCTGCAACTTCAACAGTAACTTCTTCTGTAGTTGCCTCTGCAGGGTTAGCCTGAACAGCTACTACCTCTCCAAAAGACAATACTGCAACGAGTGCCAGTGACAAAAACGCTTTCCATTTTCTTACCATCCCGTTCACCTTACTCCTTCTTTATTCTAACATCAGCAATTCTAAAACTGCTTTTTGTCTTTTTCAGAGTACATGAAAAATATACAAAAGACTTCCTATTTTTTGCTATCCATTTATCTGTTTTTGCTAACTTTCTGCTATATTATATACTTTTGCCATTATTTCAACATAAGTTCCTGCTCCTGAACCGATGCATCTAAGATAAATTTCACCTTCTTATCTGCACATTCCAATTCATATTCACCCAAAAAGCCTTCTAATAAAACAAAGCCTTCTTCATCTGTACATACCTCACCCTTGGTATTCCACTCTTCCTTAATCAAATGCTTTAACATATCATAGGAAGGCTTTGTGGAATTGTCCTTACGAATAACACCGCTTGGTGCATTCAACCATGCGCCATCTGCAAAGTCCCAGCCCGTAACACCTTCTACCAAAGGATGTGCAAAGAGAATACGATACATCTCTTCCATTTCCTTCATCTGTCTTTCTTCACCTTCCGGAGTAGAAGGCCACTCCTGTACCTGATGGTCATTCAAATCCACAATCTCAGGCGGAATCAAGGTACCTGACACCAATGTATTCTCCGTAAAATGAATCGGTAAACCAAAGGAAGAAAATCGCTCCAATACCTGTTCAAGCTTCTCTGCTCCCCAATATCCCTGATGCTGATGAGACTGTATTCCAATCACATCAATCGGAACACCGGCTTCCAGACATCCATCAATCAAAATCTCATATGCAGCAGAAGTATTAAAATCATTTAGCAATAAAACCGCATTCGGATTTGCCTCCTTAGCAGCCTCAAATACCTCTTTAATCAATCTGACTCTGCCCTTTTCCTTACATATTCTGGTAATCGCATTATCATATTTATCAAAGACCGGCATAATGACTACCTCATTTATAACATCCCACATATCTACTACGCCTTCAAAATCTTTCATCTCACGGTGGATACGCTCTATTTGTTTCTTCATAATTGTTGCATTATCATATTTCATCAGCCAATCCGCACAAACAGTATGCCAGCAAAGAGGATGCCCCTTCACCTTCACATTATGCTCCTGCAGAAATCTTGCTGCCTTCATACGGCTCTCAGTCTGTACTTGTCCTTCCACAGGCTCAAAACCTCCCCAATAAAATGGTAAGGTTCCATAATTGTAGACTTCCAGCCACTTCTTTGCTCTATCCTCCCAGAACGCTCTTTCCTGCTCATTTCTTACATTGGCATATGCCAGAATATCAAATGCTCCACATCCAAACAAAAACTTATGATTTGTTTGTAAAACATTGATTTTTTTATTTTTTAACGTTTGCCCACATTCATCTGTCAATCGCAGACGACAGGCTGCTTTACGATGCGACAAATTCATCATCCTTCTCACTCCTCTTTCCAATCTCATGCTGACAGTTATAATACTCTTTTAATCGTTGTACGACCTCTAGTATTTCTTCTCTTGTATTTTCATAGCTGATAGAAAATCGTATTGCACCTCTAATCTCTGCAAGGCTTTTTCCCATTGCCATCATCACATTAGATGGTAGTCTGTCCCTGGTTGAACATGCAGAGCCTCCCGATACACAAATACTTTTCCTATCCAAATAACCTAAGATATTCTCTGAGCCATATCCCAGAAAACTAACGTGCAGATTTCCGGGAACCCTGTCAGAGCTGCTTCCGTTTTTGACCACCATCGGTATTTCCTTATTTAGCTGTTCCCAAAGCTCATCTCTAAGGTAGCTTTCCCATGCCATCCTCATCGGCATTTCTCTCTCTGCCAGTTCTGCTGCCTTTGCCATTCCCACAATACCGGCAACATTCTCCGTCCCGGACCTTTTTCCATTTTCCTGTCCGCCGCCATATATCAGATTACGCAGCTTCTTATAGCCCTTGATATAGAGAAAGCCCACGCCTTTAGGACCATTAAATTTGTGTGCGCTCGCACTCAGAAGGTCAAAGCCATCCTCGTTGGCAGATATCGGGATATGCCCATATGCATGAACGGCATCTGTATGAAACAAAACTCCTCGCTGATGAGCAATTTTACTAATCTCTCTCACCGGCTGTATTGTACCCACCTCATTATTAGCATACATAATGCTAATCAAAATAGTATCTGAACGAATCGACCTCTCCAACTCCTGCAAGTCTACTCTGCCATCCTTATCCACATTTAAATAAGTAATTTCATATCCATTTGCTTCCAGATATTTACATGTCTGTAAAATTGCCGCATGTTCAATCTTGGAAACAATAATATGCTTTCCTTTTTCACGATAAGCCTCTGCAACACCTCGCAAAGCCCAGTTATCAGCCTCAGTCCCACCCGACGTGAAAAAAATCTCGTCAGGTATTACCTTTAGCGTCCTCGCTATCTTCATTCTTGCTTCCTTAAGCGCCTTCCTACTCTGCGCACCGAGTCCGTAACTGCTTCCCGCATTTCCATAATACTCATTAAAATACGGGAGCATCTCTTCAATTACTTCGCTGCGCATTTTTGTTGTTGCTGCATGATCCAGATAAATCCATTTTTCCATGCGTTGCACACCTTTCTTCCATATACCGGTTATTGCAAAGGAAACCTACAGACTGTAGGTTTCCTTTGCTTTCACTTCATATTTTACATTTCTTTGTCCGGTAAGCTTTTCACTTCTTACATCAGGCTGGTTCATACCTACATAAACGCTACATACGCCTGCTGTAATATGCTTCTTACCATCTTCCTGATATAATCCAAAATCTTCTTCTGCAAGTTTCATACTCACATGAGTTGATTCACCCTTTTTCAAGAATACTTTTTTCAATCCCTTCAACTGAGGGTTTGGCGCATCCTCCTGCTCAACCTTTACATAAACCTGAACAGTCTGGGCTGCATCATAATCTCCTGTGTTAGTGATATCTGCTTCTACGGTAATTCCATCTGCTGTAATTTCCTCAGACGAAAGTGTTACATTTTCCAATTTAAATTCACTGTAAGATAATCCATATCCAAACGGGAATAATGCCTCATTTTTCATATAACGATACGTTCTGTCCTTCATGGAATAATCCGTAAACTCAGGTAATTCTTCCGTTGTCTTATAGAATGTAATCGGAAGCTTTCCTTCAGGAGAATACTCTCCAAACAGAATCTGCGCTACTGCCTTACCGCCCTGTGCTCCCGGATAACCGGCATACACAATTGCTGCACAGTCTTCCTCTGCCTTAGTAATTGCCAATGCACTACCTGATAACAGCACTAAGATAACCGGCTTACCGCTTGCAATTGCAACATCCAATACTTCCTGTTGAATTCCCGGAAGATTTAAGTTAGGCTTATCGCCGCTTGCATACTGATTTCCCTGGTCACCTTCTTCACCCTCAAGGCCGGCATCAAGTCCCATACAGCAAACAACAATATCACTGTACTCACAAATGCCCTTCACCTCTGAAATTCTATCGTTAGCAACTCCAAGATTCTCAATTCTATCCTTGTAAAGATGACATCCATCCGAATATAATACTCTGCAGGAATCGCCTACATATTCTTTGATTCCTTCCAATACTGTCACATACTCAGAAGCAGTACCTTCGTAGTTACCCACAAGTGCTTTTCTATTATTGGCATTCGGTCCGATGACTCCGATTGTAGGGTATTTACTCTTATCCAGTGGGAGAAGCTGATTCTCATTCTTTAGCAATACAACACTCTTTAATGCTGTCTTAAGATTCAATGCCTTCATCTTATCCGAATCTACTTCCAAATAAGAAATCTCGTCAAATGGATTGTCTGTTGTCTCCTCCAATACTCCAAGCTTCATTCTGGTTGTATACAAATTAACAATTGCTTCATCCACTCTTTCTTCTGCTACCAAGCCCTTTTCAACAGCCTCCTGCAAATAAGAGAAGAGATTTCCACAATTCAAGTCACATCCATGATTCATTGCCATTGCAACAGAATCTAATGGTCCGTCTGTAACCTTATGGCCTTCATAGAAGTCCTTAATCGCCCAACAGTCTGACACTACATGACCTGTAAAGCCCCATTCCTCTCTCAGCACATCCTGCAAAAGCTGTTTATGTCCACAACATGGCTCGCCGTTTGTTCTGTTATACGCTCCCATAACGGCCTCTACCTTCGCTTCCTGTACACATGCCTTAAATGCAGGCAGATATGTTTCATACAAATCTGTAGTAGATGTCTTTGCATCAAAGAAGTGTCTCAAATCCTCCGGGCCGCTATGTACCGCAAAATGCTTAGCACACGCCGCTGCCTTCAGATACTTCTCATCATGTCCCTGAATACCTTCTACAAAACGTACTCCCAGACGTGATGTTAAGTATGGGTCCTCTCCAAAGGTCTCATGACCTCTTCCCCATCTTGGGTCTCTGAAAATATTTACGTTTGGCGACCAGAATGTAAGTCCCTTATAAATATCTGTATCTGAAAATTTCTGCTGCATATTATATTTTGCTCTACCTTCTGTAGATATTGCGTCTGCAACCTCTTCCAGTAAATCTTCATCAAAGCTGCCTGCCATTGTAATTGCCTGAGGGAATACCGTTGCAACGCCGGCTCTTGCAACACCATGCAATGCCTCATTCCACCAGTTATATGCTTTGATACCTAACCTATCTATTGCCTTCGCCCAGTTCAATGTCTGACCGCACTTTTCCTCAAGTGTCATCTCTTCCACAAGTTTTTTTGCTTTTTCACGATACTCATTATGTAATGCTGTATTCTTCGTTAATTCCTTCATTGTGCCGATATCCTTCCTCACTATTTTGCTCCATTATATCGGGTTCTTATCTGCCTTTCTTCTTATTCCTTGCTCCCTTTTACTCAGTTATTGCTATTATCAAAAGGTTTTTTCTTCATTTTTCCCAAACTTCATGTTGCACTTTTCACAAACAGATGACAAAATGCTAGATTATTTCTCCTTAATTTGTTATTATATGAGCATTCTATACAACCGCTATTGTTTTATGCATGTTTTGCTCGCTTTATTAAAGCAATATCTGAGCACCCCCCGTTTATGCATAATCCATAGCACCTCAATAATTGGAGTATGATAAGAAAAGAGGATAGTGTGAAAAATCCATATATGGGAGATTTTTCACACAGAAATTTGTGCAAGCGCCCAAATTTCCGGGCAACAGCAAGAATGGAGATTATTATGGAACTGATTTACGACGCAACCCTACAAAAACCTGATTTTTATTTTAAAAACCATGATTTCATCGGAAGCAGAACCGTTCAAAACGCAAAGGAGCAGGTACAATTTCACAACAACTCCTCCATGCGCATTTGGTATAATGACTTACCTGCTGATTTCGAAGAGCACTGGCACAGTGCTTTGGAACTCATTGTTCCTATTGATAATTATTACGATGTGATTATTAACCAGACAACATATCGTGTTCATCCCGGTGAAATTGCTGTCATTCCTCCGGGAGAATTACACAGCATTATTGCACCAGCTACAGGAGTTCGCTTTATCTATTTGTTCGACCTGTCCTTTGCCTCCAATTTGTGTGATTATTCCAAGCTGCAAACAGTATTATCCCAGACTCACTGTATCACAAGGGAGTCCCATCCTGATATTTATGAAAGCTGTTATATGCTACTTACGAGAATTAGAAACGAATATTTTTCTAATCAGGAAACAACCGAATTTATCATATATTCTCTTTTATTTAACTTTTTTACTAAGCTGATTCAAAACCATATTGAATCAACTGCCAAAGAAATTCATTTTGAATCCCTTAAACAGAAGGAATATATCAAGAAATTCCATGATGTTCTTGCGTATATTGATGCCCATTACATGGAAGACCTTTGTCTTGAAGACATCTCTGCTTCTATTGGCTTTAGCAAGTATCATTTTTCGCGCTTATTTAAGCAATATACAAACTTTACCTTCTGCGATTACTTAAATTACCGCAGAATCAAGGCAGCAGAGAATCTTCTCTGTAAGAACGATTTGACTGTTACCGAGGTGGCACTGCAGTCCGGCTTCTCAAGCATTTCAACCTTCAATCGCCTCTTCAAACAGTTAAAGGGATGCTCTCCAAGAGAATTCCGTTCCAAAAATACGATTATTAATTTCTCATAATTCGCTCTCTCTCAGCAAACACCGTCATCCCTTTCTAAGATGGTGTTTAAACAGAAAAAGCTACCGAACAAACCGGTAGCTTTTTCCTTTATCAGGACGAAAAACAATTATCGAAACATCCAATTTTTCATTTCGAAATCTTTTCCCTCGAATACAAAGAATAAATCATGTACACCTTTTATTTTCTCGGCAAATGCAATCTCTACTCCTTCTGTCTTAGAAAGAGCAGCACTTCCTACACCTGTACCAATTAATGTATCAATAGAAACAACGACTCTGCCTGACTCACTTGGCTTTGCAACCTCAAAGAGACACTGCACTGCACCCTCTTCACCAAAGTCAACACCCTTCACGCAAATCCAGCCATTTTCATCTTTCGGAATTAATACAAGCTCTTCCCTTTTCACATCCATTTGATGCATATGCGAAGCCATTACCATCGGATGCTTCTCATAAGGATTTACCATACAAACCTGCTTAACACCTTCTCTTGTTCCAGTGATTGGTAATACCTTGCCATTCTCCACTGTAACTTCATCAATATTTGTACTACGATATCCTGCGTTAATACCCATTGCTTCTTCCAAAATTCTAGTATGATAAGCCATATAATACTTATCATGGAACTTAAACATACAATGATGATTGTTTCCACCTCTGCCAAAGAAGAACTCAGGATTCTTCAAGATAGAATGGTCCATTTCAAATGGCCCCATTGGATTCTTACTCTTCATCAGAATAATTTCACCACAACCAAAGCCCAATTCCTGTACCTTATCATGTGGTACATTAAAGTTTGAACAATAAGAATAGTAATATGTATCACCAATTTTATTAATACCTGAATCC
>SVFJ01000088.1 GCA_015056925.1 Lachnospiraceae bacterium
AAAGGATCTAAATCTTACACCTAAGGAAATACGATTACTGGAAGCCGCTTATAAACGTACAAACGGAGAAATCCATAATATTACACAAACAACAGCTCTTGCATCAGAGAGGACCTTTATCGATGCGTGTGATGCGGCTTGGTGGAAGGCGACACATGGAGTATCTCGTGATGTTGCCATCATGGAAGCCATAGAGGAAGTAGCGGCCAAGGGTATCACTACGGTACATTATGCCAATCGAGAGGAAAAGATAGATGTAGCAATCGCAAGAGCCGTTAAGACAGGCGTGAATCAGGCAAATGGAGATATTACTCTTACTAGATGTGCGGAGATGGGAGTAGGCTATGTGTTGGTAAATGAGCATATAGGTGCCAGAGTAACCAAGAAAGAAGACTATACCAATCATGCGCATTGGCAGGGAAAGGTGTACAAGCTTGACTGGAGCAATCCAGTATTAGCAAAGTACCAACCGACACGGGAGGAAATAAAGGAAAATAAGAAGTCCTTTGGTTTTCTAGATAAAATCAGACAGTTTTTGACACGTAAGCCTGCAGAGAAGTATGAGGACTTCATAACAGTGTGCGGATACGGCAAGATGCTTGGTATCTGTGGTATTAACTGTCGTCACAGCTTCAATCCTTTTTATCCGGATATTAACATCAATACTAACCAAGGCGTTGATAAGCAGGAGAATGAGGAACGATACCGCAATGAACAAAAACAGCGAGCTATGGAGCGCAATATTCGTGACCTGAAGCGAAGGGAACTGGCACTGAAGCACGCAGAAGGTCAGACAGATAATGAAGAGATATTTAGACGTCGTACAGAGCTTGAGGAGAAGATTGATGAGAAGCGAGAAGAATACATAGAGTTCTGTAGTGATAATAGTCTCATAAGGGAGAGTCATAGACTGCAGATTGCAAAAAAGTATGGTGTAAGTAATAAAAAGGCTGAGGTTAGAATATTAAATGAATACTCTACGAAAGACGGTAAGTACATTGTGGATGGTAAAAAAGTATTGGCGGATAGCAAAGAACACGAAAGGAAAATAGCAGAATTATTATGTGAAACATTGGAGATGGATGTGTGTATTGTTCCGAGAGTAATGGAACCTCAAGGGATATCAACACCAGATTATTTGATTGGTGGTCGTCGATATGACTTGAAAGAACCAATAGGTAATAGTAAAAATACTTTGTACAATATGATTAATAAGAAAAAAGACCAAGCTGATAATTTTGTATTCGATATTTCAAAGTGCCCACTTGAGTTAGAAGAGATAAATAGACAGATTGAAGAAGGTATTTACAAGTCAAGTCATACGAAATTTGTACAAAATATTATTTTAGTCAAAGACATGAAGATACTAAAGATATATAACAGAAAATAAAAAAAGAATCGATGGTCCGTACAAAATGGGTACAGAGACCGATTCTTAATTTATGAGATTTCTCTCACTTATATATTACATCAATAGAAGCATATCGTCAAGAAAACGGTTCTTTTTTGTTGAAGTTTCCATAACTTTGAGTTATAATATTTTTGTAACAACATAACTTCATTTTATAACAACGGAGTGATACATCATGGGAGAACAGAATTATTATTGGTATCCGTGTCCACATTGTGGAAAGCACAAGATGCAGAGAATGCGGAGGGATACAAAGGTAGAGAACTTCCCGGCATACTGCAAACGGTGTAAAACAGAAAGTATAATATCGATTTTAGAGCCACCGCGCCAAGTAGTTAATCAGTAGATTGCTATTTGGTGCTTTTTTATTTGCGTACGACGGATTTATTTTCATAACCTTCCTTTTTATATTTTAAGTGAGCCTGTTGCACCAGTGCAACAGGTGCGGGAACGTAGCTCAGCTGGTAGAGCAACTGATTCGTAATAAGTGGGTAGTGGGTTCGAGACCTGCCGTTCCTATTTGGTAAGCGTACCTTACACGCAAAGTCGTTGGTGGGTAGAGCTCCACCTTAAAAAATCTTAATAACGAGAAGGAGTAGAAGCATGAAGAAAGATGATTTACAAGCACAGGGCCTCACAGAAGAGCAGATTAAGTTTGTATTTGCTGAGAATGGCAAGGACATTGCAGCAGAGAAGAAAAGAGCTGACAAAGCAGAGCAGGACAGAGATGTCTGGAAGACCAAAGCAGAGACAGCAGAGAACACTCTCAAGGGCTTTGAGGGGAAGGATTTTGACGCGATTCAGAAGGAACGTGATGAATGGAAAGAGAAAGCAGAGAAGGCGGAAGCTGATTATAAGCAGCAGATGTATGACAGAGACTTTGGAGATGCTCTTGCAACAGCAATGGAATCATATAAATTCTCTTCTGAGTATGCTAAAACTGCAGTCATGACAGAAATCAAGGGCGCAGGCCTGAAGCTTATTGATGGTAAGATTATTGGTTTAAATGACCTTATCGATTCCATTAAGAGTAAGGATGCTTCTGCATTTGTAACAGAGGAACAGGACAATCAGGCACAGTTTGCACAGCCACCATTCAAGGATGGTAAGAAGTCAGAGCCTATCACAGGTGATCCGAGCAAGATGGACTTCGACACCTATAAGAAGTGGCGTGAACAGAATTAATAGGGGGAATAAGACATGCCAAACACAATTTTAACACCGCAGATTATTGCGAATGAAGCACTCATGGTACTTGAAGCTAATCTTACAATGGCAGGATTAGTACATAGAGATTATTCAGATGAGTTTGTTAATGTAGGTGACACAATCACCGTAAGAAAGCCAGCTAAGTTCGTAGCACAGAACTTTACTGGAAAAGTAAATGTACAGGATATTACAGAGGGTTCCATTCCGGTAAAGATGGACAGACACAGAGATGTTACAGTGCATGTAACATCAAAGCAGATGACACTTGATATCAAAGATTTCTCTAGCCAGGTTGTTGCACCTGCTATGCAGGCTATTGCACAGGCGATTGATGTGGACCTTTTGGCAGTGGGTATTGAGAAGGCTGGTAAGACAGTAACATCAGATACAGCCGCTACAGACTTGAAGGATATTGCAAATCTTGGAAAGGCATTTGATCTTAATAAGGCTCCGGCAGCAGGTAGAAGATTAGCACTTCATCCAACACATAAGTATCGCTATGCGGTAACAGACAATTTATCAAAGGTGTCCTTTGCGGGTGATTCACAGACACTTAGAGAAGCAGAGCTTGGTAAGGTATATGGATTTGATACCTTTATGTCACAGAACTGTCCTGATACATGTGCAGAGACACCAGGTACTGCTAAGACTGCTAAGGTTACAGCGACCAAGGGTGCGGCAAAGGTATCCTTATCAAGCGTGACAGCTGCTACAGCTACAATTAAGGCTGGAGATGCCTTCTTGGTAGATGGATACATGTACAGATTCATGGCAGATGGTACAGCAGCAAGCGGAGCAATCACAGATATTGCAATTGACCAGCCTATCCATAAGGATTTTGATGCGGTAGATGTGATTCTGGTTAAGGAGCCTAATTCTTTGGCGTTCCACAGAAACGGTATTGCATTGGTTACACGTAACCTTGAGTTACCTATGGGCGCAGCTAAGGCAGCTATCGCATCAGCGAATGGTTTAGGCGTAAGAGTTGTATATGATTACGATTCTGAGACAAAGACAGATGCGGTATCATTTGACATTATTTATGGTATTACAGAGCTTGATAACAACTTACTTGCTAAGTTACAGGGTTAAAGGAGGATTAGGGGATGATAACCGATTACGATTTTTACACAGGTAAATATTTCGGGGATATCATCCCCGAAACTTCTCTTGAGAAGTATTTAAGCAGAGCAGAGGATTCTTTACAGGAGCTTACCTTTGGAAGACTTCAGGACCTTACTGAGTTTGATGAGAATGTGCAGAAGGCAGTATGTGCACTTGCGGAGGTGGAATATCAGATAGACATGGCTTCCAAGGCTACCATGCTTCGTGAGAATGGCAGCGGAGGGATGATTAAGTCTAAGAGTAGTGGTGGAGAATCTATTTCTTATGATGTAGGTAACAATCTGATATACAGTGTTTTGAATGATGAGAAGGCACAGGGGAAGCTGAAGTATAACACTGCAAGAAAGTACCTTCGTGGTAGCGGATTGCTGTATGCGGGGGTGGAGTAATGCATGATAAGGATATTACATTGTATAACCGTGTAAAAGGGGCTAACTATGAAAGAGATACCTATCATGCAACTGTATTGCACAATGTATCTGTAAAGCACGTGTTTGGCGCGGAGACAGGCACAGACGGCGACAGAAATATGGATACGGTACATTTATCCATCTGTGAAGAATATTTGCAGGATAAGGAGTATAAGAAGCCCAAGGCGTATCTTGGGTTAGTAGATAAAACGAATGTATTTACACTGCAAAAAGGGGATTTCTTCGTAATAGGAGTTGTAGAAGAGGAAACGGATGTAGATGATTTACTTTCGTATATGAAGGAGAAGTATGACGATGTACATGAGATTTTATCCGTTGGTACATTTAATCTGATTCCGCATTGGGAGGTAGTAGCACGATGAGTAAGGAGAATCTGAGAGCATTGGAGCTTACAGAGCAGAAGGAGATTGGAAAGGCAGTCTTATTATTGATTAACCAGTATCCGAAGCTTGGGAGCTTTATAGGTACCGATACGGCATCCTTTAATTTTCTCGATAAGGAAAAGGGGATTTCCGTATTTACTTCTACAGGAGCGGTATACCTCAAAGAAAATATATGGGGTGAATATGAAGCACAATTTCCTTTTGAAATCGCTGTGAAAAAGCCTACTAACAGTGATAAGGAAAGGTTGGCACTGTCAGATTTCTTAGAAGCTTTGACGGTGTATGTAACGAGTAACAAGGATGCAATCCGACTGGATGACGGACGAACAGTGGAAAGCCTGGAGCAGACGGGAGTAGTCAGCTTTGTAGGACGCGATGCTATGTCAGACATTTATAGAGTGGGATTGCGGTTGATTTATAAGAAGGAGTGATAACATGGGAGAAGCTAGAAAAGAAGGAGATAAGATTGCACGCCAGTATTTGGCTCATTTTATCGATGCCGGATTTGGTGGAACAGCCAATTGGGTACGTTTAGGTAAGGATTTAGAGGAGTACAACATTGAGTTGAATCCTGAGATTGAAACCAAGAAGAATATTTGGGGTGAATCCACCAGCAATGTGAAGGGATTCGAGCCACAGGCAACCAATGATACGTACTATGCGTATGAGGGAGATGCTTTGTATGAGAAGTTGTTTGAGATTGCTAATAATCGTTCGACAGGCTCTGAGTGTAAGACAAAGGTATGTGATGTACTGCTGAACTCTGATGGTTCAATAGTGAGCGCATGGCAGGAGGATGCCATTGTGGTTCCAACGTCGATTGGTGGCGGAACAGATGGTGTGAACATTCCGTTTGAGGTGCATTACTCAGGCAACAGAGCGGATGTAACAACCAAAGCATCTATCACAGATAAGAAGCTGACGATATCAGCAGCATAAGTAGCAGATAAACGATTTTGTAGTAGTGGCGGGGATAACCTTTCCTTTCACCGCCACTTGGGAAAGGATGCAAAATGGAAAAGATTAAAGTTAGTGGAAAAGTTAAGGAATATATGATTGTAAATGAAAAGGATGAGGAGTTGGGAGTCATTAGAGTGAATGTGACAGACTTTGAATTCTTTAATCGCGTAAAACAGGCGGAAGTACATATTATGGATGTGGTGAATCGCTTTAAAGAATTACATGGCCAGCAGATGAAGACAGAGGAAATGTTTGCAAAGCTCTCAGAGCTTGATAAAGAAGTAAAAGAGCAGCTTAACTATATGTTTGATTATGATGTATCTAGTGTAGTGTTTGGTAATACCAACTGCTTATCTATTGGTGACGGTTTGCCGTTTGTAACAAGATTTCTTCAGTCGATTATTCCTGCGATTAAAAGAGATTTAGAGAAGGAAAGCAGACAGTCAAGACAGAAGATGAGCAAGTATACCAAGAGGTATCACAAATGATAGGTCAGCTCCCTACAGCCGTTGAAATAGACGGCTGTAGCTATAAGATAAGGACTGATTATCGGGATATTCTTACCATATTTGAAGCTTTCTCGGATACAGAGTTGACAGAACAGGAGAAGTGGATGGTAGCCTTGGAGATATTCTATGAGAAGATACCTGTGAATATTGAAGAGGCAATAAAGCAGCTATTAGGGTTCCTGAATCGTGGTGAAGAGGAGAAGAAGGAAGCTAATGCTAGCAAGAAGCTTTATGACTGGGAACAGGACGAACAGCTGATTTTCCAAGCCGTGAATAAAGTGGCCAAGACAGAGGTACGTGCCATTGAGTATATGCATTGGTGGACCTTTATGGGGTATTTTAGCGAGATAGGAGAGTCTTTGTTCTCTAGTGTAGTGAGCATCAGAGATAAGCAGAACAAGCGTAAACCCTTGGAAAAACATGAAAGAGAGTTTTATAAGAAGAATAAGCAGGTTGTTGATTTGAAGCGTAAGTATTCAAATGAACAGCAAGCTGAGATGGATAGACTGAACAATTTGATAGGAGTGTAAGTAAGAGCCGGAGCCAATGCGCCTGCGCCATGTAAAAGGGAGTGGGAATATGGCATCTGGTTATGATGGAACTGTAAAAATAGATACCAGGCTCGATACACAGCATTTTGAACAAGATGCAAAAACAATCAATCAGACGGCCAGAAGTCAGGCTGCTAGGTTAGCGGCTGAATATAAGAGGCAAGGCATGAATGCTTCTGATGCGTTTAAAAAGGCTTGGAGTGAAGTTGAGCATAGTAGTAAAAGTGCTGCTAAGAAATCGCAGAGTTATTGGAAAAATAGTACGAAGTATACCGCTAAAGATATTGATTCTATAAAGAACGCATTTGGGAATTTGAAGTCAATGTTGGGCTCAGCACTTTTAAGTCTAGGTGGGGCATATGGTCTATTTCAAATAGGTAATCAAGCAATTGACCTGGCATCGGATATACAGGAAGTACAGAACGTGGTAGATACTGCGTTCAAGTCCATGTCCTATAAGATGGAGGAGTTTGCCAAGACCAGTATTGAGAAGTTTGGCTTATCGAAGCTGGCGGCAAAGCAGATGGGAAGTACCTTTATGGCTATGGCATCCAATATGGTGCCAAGCATGGAACAGGCTTCCGATATGGCAATCGAGCTTACCGGTAGAGCTGCTGATATGGCATCTTTCTACAATAAGACTGCATCAGAGACAGCAACAGCTTTAAACTCTATTTTCACAGGGGAAACAGAGACCTTAAAGCAGTACGGTGTAGTAATGACCGAAGCCAATCTGCAACAGTTTGCATACCGGAAGGGCATACAGAAAACGATAGCTGATATGACACAGGCTGAGAAGGTACAGCTTCGTTATAACTATGTAATGGAGCAGACAGCATTGGCAGCAGGGGACTTTGAGAAGACTTCGGATTCATGGGCCAATCAGACCAGAATCCTTTCCGAACAGTTCAATGAGCTACTGTCTATCTTGGGTAGCGGCTTAATAACGGTTCTGACACCGGCTATTCAAGGATTGAATCAGGTGTTATCTTATCTGATAGATGTAGCAAATACTCTGGGAACGATATTCTCCAAGCTATTAGGTATCAATTCTGTGCAGATATCTTCAAGTGGCGGTGCGGCAGCAGAAGCTTACCAAGATGCGGCAGATAGTGTAAATGGATATACATCAGCTGTAAAGAAAGCGAATAAGGCAAATGTAGCTAGCTTTGATGAGTTGACAATGTTGAATGCAAAGTCTGATTCGGGCAGTGGTGCAGGGGCTGCGGTTGGAACAACTGATATATCTGCCTTCAATGAAGAATTGACTGTTACAGAAGCAGTAGCGAGTGATTTCGAAAAGAAGATAGAAGATATTATAGCTAATGTAAAACGATTGGCAGATGCACTTATGCAAGGCTTTACTGAAAGTGGAATGCTTGGAGCTTTCGAGGAATTAGGATTTAGTATCTTTGATTTCTTTATGGAGCTTGTAGAGGGATTTGCTACGATTGGTTCAGCAATTGTTGAAAATCTGATTGGTGGACTCGCATATGCATTTCAGGCGGATGGAGAAACTTTAAAAGAGGACTTGCTCTCAATATTTGATATTGCAGGAGATATTTACATTATAGCAGGAACATGGTTTGCAGCACTTGCAGATGTATTCTCGGTGGTAGGGGGAGAAAACGGACAGGCACTCACGGGCGGATTAATCGGACTATTTGCAACTACGTTTACACAGCTTATAGGGCTGGCTCTGCAGGTTGGCAGAGATATTATGTCAGCACTGGCACGACCACTTATAGAGAATAAAGAGGAATTAAAAGTAGCATTTGACGGCATACTAGGTGTTTTGTCTGGCTGTGTAGGGCAAATCAGAGGAGTAATCAATTATGCATTTGCAGCATTTAGCGAGGTATATGATAAGCATATAGCTCCGCTGATTGAGTCAATTGGTGCAGGACTTTCCTATTTGGTTGGAGTATTCCTTGAATTTTGGAATACACATATGCAGCCAATGTTCGAAGAACTAGGAAGCTATGCGTCATTGCTAATTGATGAGCATGTTAAGCCGATGATTGATTCTATCATGGAATTCATAGGCAAGGTTGCAGATGCATTGTCGTTGCTATGGAATAGTGTGTTAGTTCCGTTCATCGCTTGGATAGCAAAGAATATTCTGCCTTTGGTAGCACCGATTATAAAAGCCATCGGAAAGATGATGATGGACTTCTGGGCGACTGTGTCAGATGTGATAGGTGGAGTTGCTGAGGTCTTATCCAGTTTGATTGATTTTGTGGTCGGTGTGTTTACTGGAGATTGGCAGTTAGCTTGGGATGGAATCACCGGAGTGGTAAAAGGAGCTATTAATATTGTTATTGATTGTATTAATGGAATGATTCGTGCATTATTCAGTGGCATCAATGGAGCAGTAGACCTAATAAATGGTTTGCTAGGATTTATCCCAGAGGATCTTCGTGTAGCAGTAGGTATCGGAGAATTGTCACATTTCAATCCACCTCAGATTCCAAGACTTGCAACTGGTACAGTAGTTCCGCCTGGCATGAGTCAGTTCCTTGCTATCCTTGGTGATAACAATAAGGAGACAGAGGTTGTTTCTCCATTATCAACGATGAAGGAAGCTCTCATGGAAGCTATGGTAGAGATGGGCGGAATTGGTCAGAGTGGTGATATCGTTATTAATATCGATGGTAAGGAAGTGTTCCGAGTTGTTCGAGATCAGGACCGCGAATATAAGAAAACCACAGGTAAGAGTGCGTTTGCGTAAGGGGGAGTTAAGATGTCATTTGCAGGATATCTTGTAAAGATTGGAAACAAGGAATTTCCTACAGAACAGATAGCAGAGTCAAGCTATTATGCGACTCCAAGCCAAAGACAGGACTTGGATTCTTACAGAGATAATATAGGTATTCTGCATCGTGATGTGGTAGACCATAAGCCATCCAAGGTCGAGTTTAAGACCATGGATGGTCTGACGGATGCAGAGATAACGACTATATGGAATATCTTCGAGAGTGAGTGTAGTAATGAGACAGAGCTGAAGGCAGCAGTTGAGTTCTACGACCCGCTAACAGGCGTATATGTAACAGAAGATATGTATTTGAAAATGCCCAAAATACAGATTGATTATATAGACAGAGATGCCAATGTGATATATCACAAGGCTGTGCAGTTTGTTCTGACAGGATACTAAGGAGGATATGCATGCTTAGTGTATTAGATAGGGTAAAAACAGCATATCAAGGTGATACAATACCGAAAACGGTAATTATTCGATTGTATGACAGAACGACATCGTTATATCCAAGTTCTTCACAGTATCCGGGTGCAGTTATGTATCCTGATATGAGGACGCGATTTGCATATGAGTTCAGAAACAAGGATATCGTAGGGGAGACAATGACAATTGTTGAAGCTTTGTGTGGCGGAGAGCTGTCTTATCGTAATTGCGTGGCATCGTCCTTAGATGTGGAACTGACCAATGTTACAGCGGATATCCAAGGAATGGATATGCAAGTGTTGCAGGTAGTTGCAGGTGAGGTTGTACCATTGTTCAAGGGAGTCATTGATACTGCCAGGAAGAATGGTGCAAAATCCAGAAGAAGAGTTAAGGCGTATGATAATTTGTATTTCCGATATAAGGAAGATATTACAGAGTGGTATAACTCATTATCTTTTCCAATGTCATGCTATGATTTTAGGATTGCACTTGGTAAGGCATTTGGTATGGCATATGCGGACCAATCCTTGATAAATGATGATATTTATATCAATAAGGCAGAGGTAAGTAGTATTACGGGAAGAGACTTATTGATGATGATTGGTGAGTTCAATGGAGCATTCGTTCAGATTAATCGCAGTGGCCTGATAAAATTTGTGTCGTTGCACCGGTACAACTATATATATCCATCCGAAGACAGATTGCCGGAAGGGTTATATCCCGGAGCACAGGCAGAAGCAAAGGCATTTGAACAGGCAAGCTCCTATATTGATTGTGAGTACGGTGATTATATGGTACAGGAGATTAATCGATTGTCTGTAAGAGATGGTGATACAGTGATAGCGACATACGGCACAGGAAGTAATGTGTATTGGATAGATGATAATCTCTTGTTTGCAAATATGGATACAGATGTGTTACAGGAGGTACTTGCAGGCATCTATACCAATATTGGCGGCATCTATTATGTTCCGCACACAACAACCATCAAGGGAAGACCATATGTGGAATGCGGAGATGTCATCAATGTCAAAATCAGTGAAAAGCAGTCGATAGATACATATGTTTTTAAGCGCACTTTAAAGGGGGTACAGAGCCTGCGAGATACCTATGAAGCAGACGGAGAAGAGTGTCATAGCAAATTGTATGAGGTGGGAGAATGGACAGAATAAGACTTAGTAATAATGTGTGGTATCCGGTAGAGAAGGTAAGTATATCTAAGGATGATTTACTTATTACTTTTCCGCAAAATGTTTATCCAAAGACTATCCCGAAGGATGTATTTACAGAGATAAGGATCGAGGATAGGAGAGGTCGCTTGCTTAATAGGCTTAAAGGATACGATACGGTGATTAGTGTTACGGAAAATAGTATCTTGCTAAGAAGAATCATATATACAGATGCACAGGTTGCTCAGCAGGCAACCACTGATGCGGATTTGGATGTGATTGAAACGCAGCAAAGTGTCACAGATGCGGACACGGAGGCAATACAGTGTCAACAGGATACAACGGATACAGATATTGGTAATATCACATCTCAGCAGGATTTGACAGATGTAGATGTAGGTCAAATTGAGCAGGCGCAAGTAACAACGGAAATGGAATTAGAATTATTATTGGGGGTATAAAGTATGGCATTGGGAAAATACGAGTCAATTTGGAGAAGATATCAGCAGGTTTTTATTCGTGATGACCAGTTACGAAGATATTGGGAGTTAGGCTGTATCACTGATGAGCAATACATAACGATATATCAGACAAAGTATCCGGAAGGATATCCGGAAGGCTTAGAGCCTGTAACTGAGGAAGTAGTAGAGGAAGAGACGGAGACTGAGGAGGTAGTAGAGGATGGAGTACAATAGAGTGAATTGGGAAGATAGCCCAAGCACTAATACACCTATCAATGCTGCGAATCTTAACAATATGGATAAGGGGATTGCGGATGTGGCAGAAGCCATTCAGGAATTGCAGTTGAATACAATCATAAATTCAAATCTTACAGTGGCAGCATCTTCTTTCACGACATATACGGCAAGTGGTGATTTGGAATCAGAGATTGTAGCAGATTATCCATACAAGGCAGATATTAGTATTGGTGGAGTTACCGCAGACTATGTAGCAACGGTTACTCCAAGCTATGCGGCAGCAGTGCTGGAGATTCTGTGTCCATATAATCAGACGAAAGCCGGTTATGTAAGAATCTACGCTAATGAAGTGCCGGAGACAGATATTGTGTTTAGGACAGTGCTGTGCGTGAAGGAGGCTTAGTATGGTTGGGAATACGCATGTGAATAGTAATTTAGGTGCAAAAGACATATATAATGGTGTATCTACTTTTAGTGTAAATACATACACAAGTGACAATCAACAAGATTTTGCAAATCATGCTGTTTATAGCAAAACAATGACTTTATCGTGTACCGCTAATTTTGATTGCGTGGCATCTGTTAATTTCTTTTTATTCATGGGTTCGATTGTAACAGGTAAAACTGTAAAAATTAATGGTACTACTGTAGGAACAGATTCCGGTAAGTATTCTTTAAAAAAAGGTGATGTAATTGAAGTATCATGGAAAGTCAAAGTAGATTATTCATACGCGCGTTACGCCGGCGGTTATTGGCTATTCGGGTATGCAACAACACTATTAAGTGTTCCGCAATAAATTGCAATATAAGAGTAAAAGGAGAGATTACAAATGAAGAAAGAGTATTGGATCAAGTGGGCAAAAGCAACAGGCGTTAGAACAGTAAAGACTATGGCAGAAACATTCACTGCTATGGTTTCTGTAGCTGTAGTGATTAGTGATGTAGATTGGAAGTATGTAGCATCTGCAACAGTGCTTTCGGGTATTCTTACAGTAGCAACCTGTATCAAAGGATTACCAGAGGTAGAGGTGGAGTAAATGATATACGATATTACAACAGCAATCAGAATTAGGAATTTTCTGATTGGCCAAGGCTTGACCAGAGAAGGTGTGTATGGTATGCTGGCCAACATTTACTCTGAAAGCGGATTTGTATCTAATAACCTTCAGAACAGCGGCAATCGCAAACTGGGATGGAGCGATGCGCAGTATACCGCAAATGTGGACTGCGGAGTATATACAAAGTTTGTAACCGATAGTATCGGGTATGGATTATGCCAGTGGACAACCTCGGGAAGAAAGCAGGCATTACTTAATTTCGCAAAGAATGTAGGTTTGTCGATAGGCGATGAGAATATGCAATTGCATTTCTTGCTTTATGAATTACAATCAAGCTATAAGAATGTTTGGAATTTTCTTACAACATCACATGATATTGGAGAATGTGCTAAATACGTGATGTTAAAGTTTGAGCGTCCGAAGAATAAGACAGAATCAAACCAAAAGGCACGTGCCAATTATGGCTATCAGTTGTATAAGGATTTAGCACTCTATGAGCTGACTGTTGACTATAATCCATTTACAGAACCGAGTGAAAACATTAAGAAGGGGTGTAAAGATATCGGCGCAGATACATCTTGCCATTGGGTACAGTGGCATCTGTGGCGATTTGGATTAATTGATAAATCGCAGATAGATGGTATTATAGGAGCAAAGACAGATGCTGCTATACGAGAAGCTCAACGCAGACTTGGACTAGTTGCTGATGGTATTGTAGGGAAGAATACTAGGGTGGTATTTTGGCGTATATAAATATGTAAGCAAAAAGTGAAATATACAGTTTAATATATAAATTCTTGTAAGGCTGTATGTTTGTAAGTTTTTGTAGTATAATGTGCTTTACATAACATGAGTAGGAGAGTAAAACACATGGGAACTATATTAAATTCAGGAAAAGCAGCAAGAAAAAAGTATAAAGAATTTGAAAGAGAAAGTAAAAAATCTGTTATTGGATGGGATGTATCTGATCCTAAAAAGAGAGTACCTGCTATATATAGCAAGCAAGGAGTGAAGTTAGCAAGAAAAAAAGCATCGCATGTTATAGGTCAGTCTGAAATTGTTATAGGTCAACTTAAAGATGATTCCAAGGTAAAGAAGGATTATCTCAAACAGATTGAGAAATGTAATACATTTTTAGATGAAACAGAAAATCTAGGGTTATAATTTGTCATGGAATTTGTCATGATGTGTAAGAAAGCTTGAATTTTAGCGGTTTATGGGTATTAAGCTATCAGGTTCAACTCCTGTCACCCGCAGTATTAAAGGCTTTTCACAGTTTTGTGGGAAGCTTTTTTGTTTGCCATAATCAAAAAGAACTGTTATAATGCATAGGTGGTTT
>SVFJ01000089.1 GCA_015056925.1 Lachnospiraceae bacterium
ATATCTGGCTACATCAGGCGGTTGCTTTATATGATAATAAAGAAATGGTGGAAATCCGACATGGTTTGATTATCCGCAGGCAGAAGCTGCGTAAGCAGATGGAGTATAATGCAAAAATGGCTCAGGATGCGCAAGATGAGGTTAAAGATGTGGTACAGACCTTCCCTGAGTATGCGAAGAAAATATTAGAGATGGTATCAGATTATGAGCGGGCATTAGCGTAATTTGCAAAATACACAAAAAAGTTAGGAAATAGTGCTGAATTTTTTATATTGAACAAGTGTGAAAAGACTTTGAAACGCATTGACTTGAAAAAAAGTGATGTATTATAATCTTTTCGTACATTAGGGCGTGTATGCGATGGTGTGCACGCCTTTCATATTTGCCTGCGATAGCGTAGGAGAACAAACATGCAAGAGTATCAACCATTTCAGGGAGGTATGGTAAACATGAGTACAGACAGATATACAAGTCCGTTATCAGAGCGTTATGCAAGTAAGGAAATGCAGTATATTTTTTCTTCGGATATGAAGTTCAGAACATGGAGAAGACTGTGGATAGCACTTGCAGAGACAGAGAAAGAGTTAGGATTAAATATTACACAGGAGCAGATTGACGAGCTTCGTGCACATCAGGATGATATTAATTATGATGTGGCCAAAGCAAGAGAGAAGGAAGTGCGTCATGATGTTATGAGTCACGTATACGCATATGGCGTACAGTGCCCGAAGGCGAAGGGAATTATTCATCTTGGTGCAACCTCATGCTATGTAGGAGATAATACAGATATTATTGTTATGGCAGAGGCATTGAAGCTTGTGAAGAAGAAGCTGGTGAATGTAATTGCCGGGCTTGCAAAGTTTGCTGATGAGCATAAGGCGCAGCCGACACTGGCATTTACACATTTTCAGCCGGCACAGCCAACTTCTGTAGGAAAGAGAGCAACTCTATGGACACAGGAGTTCTGCATGGACTTAGAGGATTTGGAGTATGTACTTGGTTCTTTGAAGCTGCTTGGCTCTAAGGGAACTACCGGTACACAGGCAAGCTTTTTGGAACTGTTTGACGGAGATGAGGAGACCATTGATAAGATTGACCCGATGATTGCCAAGAAAATGGGCTTTGCAGATTGCTATCCCGTGTCAGGACAGACTTATTCCAGAAAGGTAGACACCCGCGTGATGAATATTCTTGCAGGTATTGCGGCAAGTGCGCATAAGATGAGTAACGATATTCGTTTACTTCAGCATTTGAAGGAGATTGAGGAGCCGTTTGAGAAGAGTCAGATTGGTTCTTCAGCAATGGCTTATAAGAGGAATCCTATGAGAAGTGAGAGGATTGCTTCGCTTTCCAGATATGTTATGGTGGATGCTTTGAATCCTGCGATTACGTCAGCAACACAGTGGTTCGAGAGAACACTTGATGATTCGGCGAATAAGCGTATTGCGATTGCTGAGGGATTTTTGGCAGTGGATGGTATTCTTGACCTTTGTTTGAATGTTGTGGATGGACTTGTGGTATATCCTAAGGTAATAGAGAAAAGACTTATGAGTGAATTACCATTTATGGCGACTGAGAATATTATGATGGATGCAGTAAAGCTTGGCGGAGACAGACAGGAGCTTCATGAGAAGATTCGTACACTGTCTATGGAGGCAGGTAAGAATGTTAAGGTAGAGGGTAAGGAGAATAATTTGTTAGAGCTGATTGCCAATGATTCTGCATTTAACATGTCTCTTGAGGATTTACGCAAGGCGATGGACCCGGCCAAGTATATCGGACGTTCAGAGATTCAGGTAGAGAATTTCTTAACGAAGGTAGTACAGCCGATTTTGGATGCCAATCAGGATTTGCTTGGACTTCAGGCTGAAATTAATGTTTAAATATGATATACTATTTTGTGGAATAGGAAAGTGCTCGAAAAGTAGCGGCAACACTTTTTTATAGATTAAATTTATAGGAGGCTCTTATGGGCGGATTTTTTGCAGTAGCATCAAAAGAAGATTGTGTATTTGATTTGTTTTTTGGAACAGACTATCACTCACATTTGGGAACGAGACGTGCCGGTATGGCAGTATATGGTAAGGAGAACGGCTTTGACCGTGCAATTCATAATATCGAGAATTCTCCGTTCCGTACAAAGTTCGACAGAGATGTTTCTAAGATGAGCGGTAATCTTGGAATCGGCTGTATTTCAGATTATGAGCCGCAGCCGTTGATTGTGCGTTCACATCATGGTACTTATGCGATTTCTACTGTTGGAAAGATTAATAATGCAGATGCTATCGTGAAAGAGATTTTCGGAGACAGTCATGGTGCACATTTTCTTGAAATGAGCGGTGGTGATATTAATCCGACAGAACTTGTTGCGGCGATTATTAATCAAAGAGAGAATTTGATTGAAGGTATTAAGCATGCGCAGGATTTGATTGAAGGTTCTATGACAATATTGATTATGACACCGATGGGTATTTATGCGGCGCGTGATAAGATGGGACGAACTCCGGTAGCGATAGGTAAGAAGGAAGGCGCATATTGTGTAGCTTTTGAGAGCTTCGCATATCTGAATCTTGGTTACCAGCCGGTGCGTGAGTTGGGACCGGGAGAGATTGTTGTAGTAACTCCGGAGGCTGTAAAGCCATTGGTGGCACCCGGTAAGGATATGAAGATTTGTACATTCCTCTGGGTGTATTATGGATATCCATCTTCTTCTTATGAAGGTGTCAGCGTAGAGAAGATGCGTTATAACTGTGGTGCAGAGCTTGCTAAGCGCGATAATGTAGAGGCGGATATTGTAGCAGGTGTTCCGGATTCCGGTACAGCACATGCCGTTGGTTATGCTAATGAATCAGGTATTCCGTTCTCAAGACCATTTATTAAGTATACACCGACCTGGCCGCGTTCATTTACGCCAACGATTCAGACAAAGCGTAATATGATTGCGAAGATGAAGCTGATTGCAGTGCAGGATTTGATTAAGGATAACAGAATGCTGTTGATTGATGATTCTATTGTACGTGGTACACAGTTAGGTGAGACAACAGAGTTCTTATATCAAAGTGGTGCAAAGGAGGTTCATATCAGACCGGCATGTCCACCGATTATGTTTGGATGTAAGTATTTGAATTTCTCACGAGCATCATCACCAATGGAGTTGATTACACATCAGGTAATGCATGAGCTTGAGGGTGAGAAATATATGACACACTTAGATGCTTATGTGAACCCTGATTCACCGGAGTATGCGGCAATGATAGAGAAGATTCGTGTAAAGCTTAACTTTACATCACTTCGTTATCACAGACTGGATGATATGATTGCATCGGTGGGCATTGACCCATCTAAGCTTTGTACGTACTGTTGGGATGGTAAGGAATAAGATATAAGAGGAACTTATATTATTTATAATTAATATTGATTTTACTAATGGGATAAAACGAGATATGATATCTATGTAAGGATAACATCTTGTTTTATCCCATTTTATTTTTAGGAGGAGAGTTTATGGTAAAGGCAGTAGTTGGCGCCAATTGGGGCGATGAAGGTAAGGGGAAAATTACGGATATGCTTGCGAAAGAAGCGGATATTATCATTCGTTTTCAGGGAGGAGCAAATGCCGGGCATACAATTGTAAATGAGTATGGTAAGTTTGCACTTCATACCTTGCCATCAGGGGTATTTCATAGTCATACAACCAGCATTATCGGAAATGGCGTGGCATTAAATATTCCAATTTTGATGAATGAGATTAAATCACTTACAGATAGAAATGTGCCGATGCCAAAGATTCTGGTGTCAGACAGGGCACAGATTGTAATGCCGTATCATATTTTGTTTGACAGATATGAGGAGGAAAGACTCGGAGGAAAGTCTTTTGGTTCGACAAAGTCAGGTATTGCACCATTTTATTCAGATAAATATGCAAAGATTGGTTTTCAGGTAAGTGAGCTTTTTGAGGAAGAACTGTTACAGGAGAAGGTAGAGAGAGTTTGTGAACAGAAGAATATTATTCTGGAGCACTTATATAAGAAACCGGGGATTGATGCAAAGGAACTGTTAGAAACCTTGCATGAGTATAGAGATATGATTGCCCCGTTTGTATGTGATGTGTCTTTATATCTTGATGAGGCAATTAAGGAAGGTAAGAATATTCTGTTAGAGGGACAGCTTGGCACTTTGAAGGACCCTGACCATGGTATTTATCCGATGGTTACTTCCTCTTCAACACTGGCAGCATACGGTGCAATCGGTGCAGGTATTCCTCCGTATGAGATTAAGAAGATTTATACTGTATGTAAGGCATATTCATCAGCGGTTGGAGCAGGTGCATTTGTATCGGAAATCTTTGGCGATGAAGCTGATGAGCTTAGAAGACGCGGTGGAGATGGTGGTGAGTACGGTGCGACTACAGGACGTCCAAGACGTATGGGCTGGTTTGACTGTGTGGCATCAAAGTATGGCTGCCGTCTGCAGGGAACAACGGACGTATGCTTTACAGTGCTTGATGTATTGGGATATCTGGATGAGATTCCGGTATGTGTTGGTTATGAGATAGATGGTGAAGTAACAACCGATTTCCCTGTGACAGCTAGGCTTGAGAAGGCAAAGCCTGTATTAAAAACATTACCTGGTTGGAAGTGTGATATCAGAGGCATACGTAAGTATGAGGAATTACCTGAGAACTGCCGAAAGTATATCGAGTTTATAGAGGAACAGATTGGTTATCCGATTACTATGGTAAGTAACGGTCCGGCAAGAGAGGATATTATATATAGAGTATGATGGTAGAAAATAACCTTGAACAATACAGAGTCTTTTATTGTGTGGCAAAGTGCGGGAGTCTTACGGAGGCAGCAAAGGAGCTATCCATTACACAACCGGCCGTCAGCCAGGCAGTAAAGTTATTGGAGGATGGTGTTAAGACAAAGCTTTTTCAAAGGACGGCCAAAGGTGTGAAGCTGACCAAGGAAGGCGAGATTTTGTATGCGTACGTAGAAAAAGGCTATGAGCAGTTTGCACTAGGTGAGAAAGCGGTAAAGCAGATGCTGAATATAGAGCTTGGAGAAATAAAGATAGGTGCAAGCGATATGACCTTGCAGTATTATCTGTTGCCGATTCTCGAGAAGTTCCATGAAAGTTATCCCAAGATTAAGATTAGTGTGACCAATGTGCCGACTCCCGAGACTTTGGATAATCTTTTGGAAGGAAAGATAGATTTTGGCATAGTAACAACACCGTTTACGCTTCCGACAGATATAGAGTCTGTTGCTGTGCAGGATGTTGAGGATGTATTTGTTGCAGGTAGAAGATTTATTTCTTATAAGAATCGTATGTTGGATTTTAAAGAATTGGAGAATATGCAGGTTATCTGTCTGGAAGGCAATACCTCCAGCAGAAGATATATTGAACAGTTTTTGAAGGAGAAAGAGGTCGAACTAAATCCGGAGTTTGAGCTTGCAACCAGTGAAATGATTGTACAGTTTGCTCTGCGTAATCTGGGAATAGGTTATGTGGTAAAGGATTTTGCAAGAGAGTTTATTGAGGAAGGCAGTTTGTTCGAATTACGATTTAATCAGATGATTCCAAAGAGACAAATCTGTATCATACGCAATAAAAAATCCCCGCTGTCAGCAGCAGCAGGGAAATTGTTTGAAATGATTATCTGATAAAATTATTCTTCGGAAGAATTGTCTGCTTCTGCAGCCATGGATTCGTTGAACTTGGCAAGTTCAATTTCTTCCAGTATCTTCTTGGTTTCCTCATCGTTCTCAGGAAAGTATTCGGCTATGGTGTGCTTCTGTGTAAGACGTCCGTAGCAGAATAAGAACAGCCACAGAAGAATCGGAACCGCGATGATTGCAAAGAAAAATGCAAAGAATGTGTTACCTGATTCCGGCGTTGCTGTAAGTGCAGATACAAAATAAGCAATAATAAGTGCAATAATAGCGATAAGTGCAATGATTGCAGCGATTTGTTTCGGTGATTTTTTCATTGGGAAACCTTCCTTTATTTGATGATTATTAAACAACAAGTTAATTATATGAAGAAAAGAAAAGAAAATCAACCTGTAAAATACTTCCCTTTGACTTTCTAAAAGATTTAGTATATACTACTGTCATATGATGGACAGACCGCGGGAACGTGGGAACAATTCCGAGAAAAACGCCAATAGCGAAAGGATGTTAGAATCATGGCAAAGAAGAAGACATTATTAGAGAAGTGGAGAACCAAGGCTTACGATGAGAAGGCTGATAAGGAGAAGCTCCAGAAGTTCTGGATTACATATTTCCAGAAGGAACAGGAAATTTATAAGCAGCTTTTAGCAAACCCTGACGAGGAAGTTAAGGGAACTGTTAAGGAGCTTGCTGACAAATATAAGGTAGATGTTATGACTATGGTTGGTTTCCTTGATGGAATCAACGATAGCTTAAAGGAAGCTAATCCAATCGAGACCATGGAAGAGGAGACAGAGGTTAACCTTATTTATGATAAGGAGTTACTCTATAAGAATATGATTGCAGCTGAGGCTGACTGGTTATATGAACTTGAAGAGTGGAATACAATCTTCGATGCAGATAAGAAGAAGGCTCTTTACAAGGAGCAGAAGTCTTCTACAACTATCGTTAAGGATGCAAAGATTTATCCAAATGACCCATGTCCTTGCGGAAGTGGTAAGAAGTATAAGAAGTGCTGTGGTAAGAATTAATTTTTGAAAGACACTTTACAAAATGAAATTATGGGAATAATATATTTCTATAAGAATATTTAACACGTTGACGAGACGAGTAGGATATCAGAACGTATCAGAGAGGGATAACGGCGAAAGCTGTGCTGAGATTATCCTTGCGGGAGATATTTGAAAACTAACTCTGAGTGACCCCAATCCGGTCCGGTGATTCCGTTATCATCTAATGAGAGGTCTGTGTAAGACGTAGCTTATATGAGTGCGCAGCAGGCAAGCAGGGTGGAACCGCGATTATTCGTCCCTCGCATTACTTCGTAATGCGAGGGACTTTTTATTTCTGCGAAATAAAAAGCCCAAGTAGATGCGCAGTCGTGCGAGATGAATATGTCGCTAATGCGACCGCACTCCGCGCAGGAATGTGCTAAGGCACATTCCGTGTTATGCACACAAGCGCATGAGGAAATTGCAGCTTTGCTGCATGCGCTTGGCGCAGGAATTTTGCAAGCAAAATTTTATAATAATGGTTAATGAAATGATTGAAACATAAGGAGGAGAAATGATGAAGGTAACATTAAAAGACGGCTCAGTAAAAGAGTACGCATCAGCAATGTCAGTAATAGACATAGCAGCAGACATTAGTGAAGGCCTTGCCAGAATGGCATGTGCCGGTGAAGTGAACGGAGAAGTAGTAGATTTAAGAACAGTAGTAGACACAGACTGTACATTAAGCATTTTAACAGCAAATGATAAGGCAGGTCTTTCTGCATTAAGACATACAACAAGCCATGTATTGGCAGAGGCAGTCAAGAGAGTATTCCCGGATGCAAAGCTTGCAATTGGACCATCTATTGACAATGGTTTCTATTATGACTTTGAGCATGCTCCGTTCTCAAGAGAGGATTTGGATAAGCTTGAGGCAGAGATGAAGAAGATTATCAAGGAAGGTAATAAGCTTGAGAGATTCACATTATCAAGAGAAGATGCAATTAAGTTTATGGAAGAGAAGGGCGAGCCATATAAGGTTGAGTTGATTCAGGATTTGCCTGCAGATGCGGAGATTAGCTTCTATAGCCAGGGAGATGGATTTACAGACCTTTGTGCAGGACCTCACTTAATGTCTACTAAGAATATCAAGGCATTTAAGTTAATTTCTTCTTCCGGTGCATACTGGAGAGGTGATTCTACAAGACCGATGCTTCAGAGAATCTACGGAACAGCGTTTAATAAGAAGGAAGAGCTTGAGGATTATTTGAAGTATCTTGAGAATATTAAGGAAAGAGACCATAACAAGTTAGGACGTGAGATGGGTATCTTCACAACAGTAGATGTAATTGGTCAGGGACTTCCGTTATTAATGCCAAATGGCGTTAAGATGGTTCAGAGATTACAGAGATGGATTGAAGACGAGGAGACAAATCGTGGTTACATGAGAACAAAGACTCCGTTAATGGCAAAGTCTGACTTATATAAGATTTCAGGACATTGGGACCATTATAAGGATGGTATGTTTGTACTCGGTGATGAGGAGAAGGATAAGGAAGTATTTGCCCTTCGTCCTATGACATGTCCGTTCCAGTATTATGTATATAAGGCAAGCCAGAAGAGCTACAGAGATTTGCCATGCAGATATGGTGAGACATCTACACTCTTTAGAAATGAGGACTCCGGTGAGATGCACGGATTAACTCGTGTAAGACAGTTTACTATTTCTGAGGGACATCTGATTGTAAGACCTGACCAGATGGTAGAGGAGTTCAAGGGATGTCTTGCGCTTGCTAAGTATTGTTTAGAGACATTGGGCTTGCAGGATGATGTAACATATCATCTTTCTAAGTGGGACCCTGATAACAGCGCGAAGTATATCGGTGCACCTGAGGTTTGGGAAGAGACAGAGCAGCATATCCGTGACGTTTTGAATGAACTTGAGATTCCATTTACAGAGGATGTCGGAGAGGCAGCTTTCTATGGCCCTAAGGTAGATATCAATGCGAAGAATGTATATGGTAAGGAAGATACCATGATTACCATTCAGTGGGATGCACTTCTTGCAGAGCAGTTTGATATGTATTATATCGATGAGAATGGTGAGAAGAAGAGACCATACATTATTCACCGTACCTCTATTGGTTGTTATGAGAGAACATTGGCATGGTTGATTGAGAAGTATGCAGGCTTATTCCCGACATGGTTATGCCCTGAGCAGGTAAGAGTTCTTCCTATTTCAGATAAGTACATTGATTATGCAAACAGTGTACTTGCAGAGCTTAAGAAGAACGGTGTTGATGCTACGGTAGATGGAAGGTCAGAGAAGATTGGTTACAAGATTCGTGAGGCAAGATTAGATAAGGTTCCTTATATGCTTGTAGTAGGTGAAAAGGAGCAGGAGGCAGGTCTTGTTTCTGTTCGTAGCCGTTATGCAGGCGATGAAGGCCAGAAGTCACTTGATACTTTTGTAAATGATATCTGCAAGGAAATCAGAACAAAGGAAATCAGAAAGATTGAAGTGACAGAGGAGAGTAAATAAGATGACCATTTGGCAGTGGATTTTTTCGTTAATATCAAGATATTAAATACTAGGTATATTTTGATAAAAACTGTTAATACTACCTGTGTAAGCATTTGCAATGGATTTATCAATAACGATTGCAGATGTATACATGGCAGTCATAACAAGTTGGTTGTTATGGGATGCCGGAAAGGTACAGGTGTCAGTATGGCAGAATTAACATGTGGAGCAGTAACTTGTACTTATAATAAGGACAAGTATTGCTGTAAAGGTGATATTATGGTAGGCGGTAAGCATGCAGACAGCAGTGATAGTACTTGCTGCGAGAGCTTCCGCGAGCAGAGCGATGATTCCTATAGTAATTCAACAGCTCATCCAAGCAAGACAATCAGTATTGATTGTGAGGCTGTAAAGTGCATCTATAATGAGAATTACAGATGTAAGGCAGAGCATGTAGATATCACAGGAAATCGTGCAATGGCAAGCGGTGATACTGCTTGTGCAACATTTAAAGAAAAGTAAAATTAGTGTTGACAGAGAGCGGATACTATGCTAAAGTATATTGTGTTTGAGAACAAACATATTATGCAAGCAGAGTATCCGCTCTCACCCTATGGCAATTGGGCTTATAGGTGTTCATATATTTGAGATTCGCTTTAATGCGTTTTTTCTTTATGAATTTTAGGTGGATAGTCTGACTATCTACTTTTTTTATGCATATATGCACATGAGTGCATGATAACATATTTCTTATGGAGGTGTAAGGTTATTAGCGATTTAATGATTAACGAACAAATTAGAGACAAGGAAGTACGTGTGATTGGCGAAGACGGAGAACAGTTAGGTATCATGTCAGCGAAGGAAGCATTGAAGCTTGCTGAAGAGGCCGGTGTGGATTTGGTAAAGATTGCTCCGACAGCAAAGCCACCTGTATGTAAGATTGTTGATTATGGTAAGTTTAAGTATGAGCAGACCAGAAAAGAGAAGGAAGCTAAGAAGAAGCAGAAGGTAATTGACGTTAAAGAGATTCGTTTATCTCCAAATATCGATACTAATGACTTGAACACTAAGATGAATGCCGCAAGAAAGTTTTTGGCTAAGGGCGATAAGGTTAAGGTAACACTTCGTTTCAGAGGTCGTGAGATGGCACATATGCAGAACAGCAAGCACATCTTAACAGAGTTTGGTGAGAAGCTTAGCGATGTAGCAGTCGTTGAGAAGGAGCCAAAGGTAGAAGGTAGAAGCATGACGATGTTTTTAGCTGAGAAACGCTAAGCTGTTAGAGTAACAGACAGTTTGTACAGTTAAAATAGATGAATTATTTAGTTTAGGAGGAAATAACTATGCCGAAAATGAAAACAAACAGAGCAGCTGCAAAACGTTTTAAATTAACAGGAACAGGTAAGTTAAAGAGAGAAAAGGCTTACAAGCGCCATATCTTAACAAAGAAGTCAGCAAAGAGAAAGAGAAATCTTAGAAAAGATGCTATGACAGATGCAACAAACGTTAAGAATATGAAGAAGATTTTACCATATTTATAAGGTTTAGTTAGGAGGAATAAGAAATGGCAAGAATCAAAGGCGGTTTAAACGCAAAGAAGAGACATAATAGAGTATTAAAGCTTGCAAAGGGATATAGAGGAGCAAGATCTAAGCAGTATAGAGTAGCTAAGCAGTCAGTTATGAGAGCATTAGCTTCTTCATACGCTGGTAGAAAAGAGAGAAAGCGTCAGTTCAGACAGCTTTGGATTGCTCGTATCAACGCTGCAGCTAGAATGAACGGTTTATCATACAGCAAGTTCATGTACGGCTTAAAGCTTGCAGGTATCGAGATGAACAGAAAGATGTTAGCTGAGATGGCAGTTAACGATGCAGAAGGCTTCAAGACATTAGCAGAGCTTGCAAAGTCTAAGTTAGCTTAATTCTATACTTATATCGAGTATTCACACCCCAAGGGAATTCTTGGGGTGTTTTTTTGTAAAAAACGGTCACACATATGTGTGACCGTCCGTAAGTTTCTTTTTAGATATTTAATTTGTATACCTGATGTGGCATATTTCCAAGCATATAATTAGCAACCGAAGTTAAATAAATTGCAAAGAGTATTAAATAACTCGGAACAGCTATTAAAAATAAAAAACATAGTTTCGTCCTCCTTATTTTTATTTGTGTTAGCTAAGCACATTTGAATTGTAACAATTTCGTAATATATATACAATAGGAGATTATTGGTAACCTCTGAAGTGATTTCTCAACTAATGGTTGTAAGAAAATAAACAAAATGAGTATGGAGAAAAACAGTAATGTAACTATAATAAAATGTAAAAGGAGGTAGTACATATGGTTACAATAGGAAATAAAATTAGAACGTTACGTAAGAACAAAAATATGACACAGGAACAATTGGCAGAAGTACTATCAGTATCTTCGCAAGCTGTGAGCAAATGGGAAAATGGTATATCTGCACCGGATATTGAACTGTTACCTATTATAGCAAGGTTCTTCGGAATTACAATGGATGAGTTTTTTAACTATCGATTGGGTGCTCTGAACTATAAAGAACGCTTTATTCGATTTATGGTAGATAACGGTATCTTGAGGTTTGGAGAGTTTACATTACAAAGTGGTAGGATATCACCATACTATATTGACACGCGTAATTGTAGAACGGCATCACAAATTACAAAGCTCGGAAAGTTTTATGCAGAGTGTATCAGAGAAAATAATGTACAATCACAAGTATTATATGGAGATGGGAGTAGGAAAATTCCGTTGGTGATTGCTACTGGTATGGTTTTGTTCGAAAAATATGGAGAGGATGCAAAATGTTATTTAAATAAGATAACTCCAGAGGAGGTAAAAAAGAGTAATTCTATAACAATTATAGAAGATACAATTACAGTCGGTAAAGACTTGCGAAGCTTATTGAAAGAATTAAGAAAGTATTCTACTGACAAGGAAATCAATGTAATTGTATCGGTAGACAGGCTGGAGAAGGATGAAAAGCTGTATGACACAGCATTTGCAAGACTGGAGAAAGAATTTAATGTGAGAATATATTCTGTTGTGACAATTATAGACATCATAGAGGCGATGAAAAATGGTGTGATTTCAAATGCAGGTTATATGGACGCGATGTTGCAGTATAGAGATACTTATGGTGGGGTATAGATATAATTTTTAATAATAATGTTATGTTGCGATAAGATAACGAAACTATGTATAAGTGTGATGGGAAGGCAAGGTGATTGTATGCTGATAGATGATTTAGTAAATGAAGTTAAGAAAAAGCAAAATCCATGTATTGTAGGTTTGGACCCGGAATGGGATGAACTGCCGAATTGTTATAGACAGCTCAGTAAATCGAAACCAAAACCGGAGATAGTGCTGCAGTGGGCAAAGGATGTTATAGATGCAATTTGCGATATTGTGGTAGCTGTTAAGCCTCAAATGGCATTTTATGAGGTTTATGGAGCTGAAGGATATCGGGTATTTGAAGAGGTGGTGGCCTATGCGCATCTAAAGAAGCTAATTGTAATAGATGATAGTAAAAGAAATGATATAGGTAATACAGCTAGGGCATATGCAAAAGCACATTTATCACGAAAAGGAACGATTAATGCAGACTTTTTGACAGTATCTCCATTTTTGGGGATGGATAGTATACAGCCTTTTGTTGATACTGCACTGACTGAGGATAAAGGAATTTTCGTATTGGTAAAGACCTCAAATCCGGGTTCGTCAGAGATTTCTGATGCAATAAACAAAAAGAATCTGAAAATAAGCGATTGGTTGGGTGAATGTGTAAGGGCGTTTGGTAGTCAATGTGTAGGAGCAAGTGGATATTCAGCGATAGGAGCAGTAGTGGGAGCGACCTTTCCGGAGGAAGCGGAGATGTTACGAAAGATTATGAGAAACAGCTATTTTCTGGTTCCGGGGTATGGGGCACAGGGAGGTAGTGCTAAAGATGTTGTATCATGCTTTAATGAAGATGGATTAGGTGCATTGGTTAGCTCATCAAGAGGAATATTGTACAAGTATAGCGAAAACGAAGAATATGATGGTAGTATAGGGATGTATAAAGAAATTGTACGAATGCAGACAGTCAAAATGCAACAAGAGGTGTATGGAATGTTAAAAAAGTATTGTAAAGAAATGAAATATTAGGGTGTGTTATGCCATGTCACGGAATTTGATAAAATGTTACACAATTCCTACAATTTGAGGGAAAGACGGGCATTGTAGTGTCAATAAATGGCTTAAAATAAGGAGTTTTGTACTGAAATAAAAACATACAAAAAAACTACAATTTGCTGTTGACATTATGAAAATGACATGATAAGATAACATTCGTCGCTGAGATACAGCAACTTACAAAAGAGCTGATGAAGCGACAACAAAGTTTCTTGAAAAAGAAAATAAAAAAGTGCTTGACAAACGATGACATAACATGATATAATATCAAAGTTGCGTCTAACAGACAAGCAACAAGAATGAAACAGAACCTTGACAAATAAACAGTAATGCAACCCTGAAAATTCTTAATAAAGAATTGTTCAGAGAACAAAACCTAAAAACAGTAAATGTGATTAGAAATAGTCACAGGATACAAAGCCGAGAAATCGGTAGCCAGTTATAACTGGAACAGAATCAACTTTTAACATGAGAGTTTGATCCTGGCTCAGGATGAACGCTGGCGGCGTGCTTAACACATGCAAGTCG
>SVFJ01000090.1 GCA_015056925.1 Lachnospiraceae bacterium
TTTGAGCTATAAGGTCCATTGTTTAAAGTGGTAGTGGACCTAGAAGCATGCTTTTGAGCTGTAAGGTCCACGGGATGATTTATTCTCTAAATAATAGTGATAGAGACGCCATGCTACATTCGGAATCTGCCCTTGCGGGCTACTTCCTCATGTGCGGCTTCGCCATATACAGTCAAGTCGTAATGCATGCTTTTGTGAGCAAGCTCCCACGCATGCCCTACGCCTTTCCTGTGCATGGCTCAACTAGATTCCAATTTGGCAACATCCTTAAAAAAGTCAAGACAGACCAAATCGTACTCGATATAATGTACTTAACATCGCGATGCAAATAACGAGAGAGGAGTTCGATATGGGATATCCAACGTATACGATAGCAACGATATGTTATATAGAAGCTCATGTGAAGGAAAGAAAGATGGATTATGCGGAACTAGAAAGACAAATAGGCTTTTCTAAGGCGCATATTAGAGATTTGTTCCAGAGAGATACAGGTTATCCGTTAGTGCAATATGTAAGAATGCGTAAGATAAAACGCTCTGCTTTTGAATTGATTAATACAGATTTATCCATCCTTGATATAGCATATCGGTATGGTTTTTCTAATCCTGAAACCTATACCAGAGCTTTTCAAAAGGTTACAGGCATGACACCTAGCAACTTTCGTAAGAAAAGGCCGATTGTAGGAAAGCAAGAGCTTGCAACTGGGGTATATAGTATCGAAATCCTTGAATGTAAAGAGCAAAGGAGCGATATAGTAATGGATAAGAACATTTGCAAAAATAATGAAAGTACGATTCTATATGGAGTACCGAGAGTAGGCTATGGATGTTATGAAGGTAATACGCCATATCCAATGTGTTTAAAGGCTTGTTCTGAATATCTAGGAGAAGATTTTGGATATGATTATTCTATGGTATCAAGTGGTGCGGCCTTCCGCTTAGCATGGAATAACGAGGATTGGGACCTAAGTAATGTAGATATTTATCATACATTTGAAGAATCTAATGAAGTATATAAGCTGGGGGCTAAGTCATTAGGGCGTGAGTTTTCTTTCCTTGGAAGGGATAAAGACACAACGAAGGAGGAGTTTATCTCATTTATCAAGTCACATATTGATGAAGGTTATCCATGCATAGCATTAGGAATCATCGGACCGCCTGAGGCATGTATTATTACAGGATATCGTAAAAATGGTGAAGAACTGCTGGGATGGAATTTCTTCCAAAATGACCAAGAGTTTGCCAAAAGTGTAGCCTTTGATGAATGTGGATATTTTATCAATAGTACATGGTGGGAGAATTCTGATACACAGGCTGTAATGTGTATGGGGCCTATCATAGGAGAGAAGATTTCGTCAGAGCAAATACTTTTCAACGCGGTTAAGGCTTTAGAGGGAAGACAAGATATGGGCTATAGTAAGGGAATTGATGCGTATGATGCATGGAAGAAAGCACTAACAGAGGAACGTAGTTTTCAAGTGGGAGATAATTATTCAGTATTGTTTGAAAAGCTGCTATGTCACTTGGATGCAATCACTTGTTTGACTGATGGACGAGGAAATGCGGCAAAGTTCGTGCAAGAATTGGCGAAGATACAAGAGGAACATGAGCTTTATGACAAGGTGTCAAAAGCCTTTCAGAAGGTTGTGGAAGCAATGCAGGAAATGCAAGGCTTCATTGGAAGCTGGGCTGATGCAGATGGAATGCTGAAGAATCTTGCAAGTGAAGAGATTAGAAGAAAATCAGCAGAATTAATAGATGTTGCAAAATCAGCTGATATCGAAGCATTAGAATGTATTAGAAAAATGGTAAAATAAGAGAATAATGAAAGGGAACGATTCCTGAGAAATTAGGAATTGTTCCCTTTTATTATTCTGTGATATACTTATACATAGAAGCACTTTGAGAGGAGGGAATCGATGCTACATCATTTGATACAGATTAATTATGCTACAGTAATCTTATTGAGTATGCTACTGATTTTTATAGTAACCAACCGTTATTTCGACAAAAGAATTCGAAGGCTGTTTATTACTGCGTCTATTGTTATGATTACGATTGTAGTAGCAGATTCTGTAGAGTATTGGACGGCTTCCTTTGCTTATCCAACGGTATTACGTATATGGATGTCTGCGCTGGGATATTCATTACGTCCAGCAGCAATATTGCTGATTATTATTTTGTTTTTCCAGAAGAAGAAAAACAATTGGCTGATGCTAGCCATCCCGTTGGCAGTGAACGCGCTTCTTGCATTTTCCGCAATGTTTACAGATATTGCTTATTCCTATTCTGAGACAAATGAATTTGTAAGGGGACCATTAGGGATTTTTGCATATGTTACCAGTGCATGGTATTTTATTGTGTTATTAGTATTCACAATTCGTTCTTATAAAGCAGTTGCTTTGACAGAAACAATGATTTCAGTTGTAGTCGTTTGTGTATTTGTTTTGGCGACTGTTTTGGAGGTAGGATTTTTATATGATGGATTGATTAATGTAACTGGTGCAATTGCTATTTTATTCTATTATCTATATTTGAATACACAGCAGTTTAAAAGAGATGAACTAACAGGAGCGTTGAATCGTCGATGCTTTAATCTGGATGCAGAGAGGAATATAGGAAAGCTGAGTGCGGTGATTTCTATAGATTTGAATGGATTAAAGCAAATAAACGATACCCAAGGGCATGCAAAGGGAGACGAGGCAATCAGCACAGTTGCATCATGTGTACAGGTGTCTTTACCAAGAGGTTGTTATCTATATAGGGTTGGTGGAGACGAATTTATGGTTTTGTGCTTTAAGAAGAAAAAGGATTTGATAGAAAAGACAGTTGCAGATATTCGGAAAAGAATGGATAAAACGCCATTTGCCTGTGCAATCGGAACCGTATATGTAGAGGGGATGCAGTATGCCTTTGAAAAATGGGTAGAGCTTGCGGATGCAGCCATGTATAAAGAAAAAGATAAGATGAAAAAGACAGAGAAAATAAGACATGAAGAAAGTATTCATTAATTCGATTAAAATCATAATTGCAGCCATATTAGCAATAGTAATTGCGCAGTTCTTAAAGCTGGAGTTTGCGATATCAGCAGGTATTGTAGCGATATTGACCATACAACCAACGAAGAAGGAGACTGTTGCGACAGCACTGGGCAGACTCTATGCTTTTATTGTAGCTCTTGCGATTGCTTATGTCAGCTTTTCGTTAATCGGCTACAATGTAAGAGCTTTTTTTGTATATTTGGTTTTCTTTATTCTGGCCTGTCAAATGTTCAAATGGTACAGCGCAATGGCGATGAACTCCGTATTAATATCACATTTTGTTACATTGGGAAACATGGATATGACTGCGGTATGTAATGAAGTTCTGATATTTGTAATCGGTGTAGGCATTGGTATTTTGGCAAATCTGCATTTGCGCAAAAGAAAAGATTGCATCGAAAGACTGAAGAATGAAACAGATGCACAGATAGTAAAGATATTAAAACGTATGTCGGAGAGAATTCTCAATGCAGATTTAAGCGATTACAATGGGGAATGCTTTCAGGTTCTTAACAGGCAGATAACAGAAGCGCAGCAGGTAGCGGAACAGAATTATAAGAATCAGTTTCAAACGGACGATATCTTTGACCAGGAGTATGTTGCAATGAGAGACAGACAACGACATGTTCTGTATGAGATGTATAAGGATGTCAGAAGACTGAACAGTACACCGGGGACAGCGCAAAGGATTTCGGAGTTCTTAAGTGAGATGGCAATGGTCTTCGATAAAGATAATGACGCAGTAGTATTGATGGAGCAGTTTGAGGACATGAGTGCATATATGAAGAGTCAGCCTCTGCCTGTAACAAGAGATGAGTTTGAGGATAGGGCAAGACTGTTTGGTTTGCTTTGTAATTTGGAGGAGTTCCTGCAGATTAAGGCAGAGTTTGCCAAAAGATATCAAAGCTAGCTTGAAAGCTCTGAAAAGGAAATTATGTAAAGAAAACCTGATTTCGCAGTTAAGTGAAATCAGGTTTTTATCATTAGAATAAGAATGTTTTAATCTTTCGGTTAATCTTACGATTAAACTCTTTCATGTTATCAATTCTTTCACGAGGTAAGAGGAGATTAACTAATAACGCCATAGCAAATCCAATACCTGTATCAAACATACGGTTCAGTGAGTAGGAAATGTAGGTCTCCGGTGGCGTATTAAATAAGATAATGCAAAGTACTACACCGCCCGGCTGGATAGCTCCCGGCCATTTGAAGAAGAGGCTGGTAAGAATCAAAATTATGACACCTACAAATACAAATAACAACATCAATGCATGTGTACTGCCGTCAGGATAAAAGCACATATATAATCTGAATAATCCCATACCCAAGAAGCCGCCGATAATCGTACCGAAGAAACGATTACCACCACTAACCCAAGAATTTCCCATATCGACACCGGTTCCGAAGATAGCTCCGATGCAGGCGAAAGTCGGGTTCCTGTCAAAAGGAAGATAACAAAGCGCGCACAGAGTGGCTGCAAGAGCAGTCTTGATGTTACGCATACCTACATGCAAACGAAACTTGTTTTGCTCATTCATAATACTCCTCCAAAAGCATTTTATAAATCTTTACCAAATCTTTACTTTGTTAAAAATAAGTCACGTTAATAAGTATAGCACTCTCAATGGCAAAAACAAGGTTTTTCAGGCGTTGAAAATACGATTCGGCGATAATACTTATAAGTGAATCTAAAATATAAATTTTTTATGAAAAATCACAAAAGTAAATAAATGAAGAGAAGCTGTAGGCAGAAAGAGGAAGTTTGGAGAGACTAATTACCTAAATTGTGAAAAAGAGATAGCGTTGTTTGGCGGAAGGTGTTATACTATGTATGTTAGAAGGAGTTCAAATGTCTGCATTGCGGGCATTTGTTTTGCGTTAAAAAGATATTTCGTAGGAATGTAGTTTTTATTGGAGGATATATGGCGAAGAGATGTAAGCTGATTACATTGATAGGTGTAGTGGTGTTAAGCATATCTGCTTGCGGTCAGGTGGTGGATAATGAGCCAGCACCAACATTGGAAACATCTACAATGGCTGAAGTGATTATTGAAGAAAGTGTAGAAACTGTTGAAGAGACTACAGCGGAAAAAAGCACAGAGGAAACGTTGGATTCGCAGGAGGTTTGGGTTCCGGCGAATGCACCTAAGGTTAGAAATGAAATTTCTGAAGAGGAGCAGCAGGCAGCAGAGCTTGCAATTCTTGAAAAGGGAACAGCTCTTTTTGCCGGAAAGACAGACGAAGGATACTATCCGAATGATATATCGTGGTTAAAGAATGCAGGCAAAGAGGATGCACTTGCTTTGGTTTATGCTTGTGATGATGAGAAGCATGGAGGCTGGGGCGTATTAGGCATGAGTATTAATAATAATCAGGAGAGTATTGCAGCAATGTCAGATGAACCTGATAAGGAAAGACTTCTTGTGTATACTGTAGCTGACTTGATGGAAATAGCAGGCATATCAAGTACTGCCGAGTTCAAGGCTTTTAACATCGGAGCTTGGAATGGCGGAAGAATTGCCGGATTATATTATTTACCACAGGATGTGGCGGAAGAATTGAATGGATATTTAGAACAGGTGGAAGACGTGGAGAAGATTATACATACATATACAGGTGCGCTGTCAAATGAGAATGCAACAGATAGTGCCAAGAAGGTATATCAGTATTTGCAGGACACCTATGGTAAGGCTTGTATTACAGGGCAGATGGAGTCTACATGGATGGGCTCTCCGAATTATGAGATGGTTTATATCGAAGAGAATACAGGTAAGTTCCCTGCAATTCGAGGCTTGGATTTTATGCACAATGATTTCGGTGGAGTAGTGTCCCGTGCAAAGGACTGGTGGAAGCAGGGCGGTATTGTGACGATTTGCTGGCATACAGGTGCTGATTTTGCAAGTGGTTATGACGAGAGTAAGGCCGATGATATTAACTGGGATGAGGCATTTATCCCGGGTTCAGATACCTATAATGCGCTTTTGGAGGGAATGGACAGAGCGGTTCCTTATTTACAGAATCTGGAGGATGCAGGAGTGCCTGTGCTTTGGAGACCATTCCATGAGCTGGATGGCGGCTGGTTCTGGTGGAGCAAGGGGGGCAGCGAGAACTTTGTGAAGCTTTGGCAGCTGATGTACAGCCGATATACGGATTATTGGGGACTCGATAATCTTATTTGGGTATATGGTTATTCTCAGAACGGCGGAGACATGGCAGCATGGTATCCTGGGGATGATTATGTTGATTTACTTGGTGCGGATAGCTATACGGATGGACCGAATGAGAATCTGTTTGCCGAGTGTGAAAGTGTGAGACCTGAGGGAATGCCAATTGTATTCCATGAATGCGGTAAGATTCCGACAGAAGAGGAAATGGTATCAACAGGTGCTAAGTGGCTGTTCTTTATGGTATGGCATACAGAGTGGCTGACAGATAGCGCTAACGGTAATACGATTGAGTTGTTACAGGAAGTGTATAATAGCGATTATTTTATCACATTAGATGAATTACCTGATTTTAATAAGTAGTAGGATAAAGAAGGCAATAGTTTTATGAGTACGAATAATTATAAGATATTTCGAAAGGGTATGAAGGATGGTGTACCGATAGCATTGGGGTATCTTGCGGTTTCCTTTTCGTTGGGAATCGCAGCAAAGCGTGCAGGACTTTCCGCAGCGCAAGGTTTTCTGGCAAGTGTATTTTGTCTTTCTTCAACGGGGGAATATGTTGGATTTACTTTGATAGCAGCAGGCGCTACTTATTTGGAGATTGCTCTTGCAACCTTGGTAGCAAATGCCAGATATTTATTAATGAGCTGTGCGTTGAGTCAGAGGATGTCTGAGGGGTTAAAGCTTCGTCATCGCATTGGTATGGCGTTTGGAGTAACCGATGAGATATTTGGTATTACCATTGCAAGAAGCGGATATTTGAATCCATTTTACACCTATGGTGCCATGAGTGTAGCAATACCAGCATGGTCATTCGGCACGACACTTGGAGTTATTGCAGGTAATGTGCTTCCGCTTAGACTGGTGAGTGCTTTTAGCGTGGCGCTTTATGGTATGTTCCTTGCGGTTATTATACCTGAGGCGAAGAAGGATAAGATTGTGGCAGTATTGATTATCATCGGATTTGCGTCAAGCTATATAGCAAGCTATCTTCCGGGGATATCTAAGCTGGCAGAGGGAACCAGAACCATTATTTTAACAGTAGTGATATCAGCAGCGGCAGCAATATTGTTCCCGAGAGATACAAATGAGGAGGCTGCAGCATGAGTAATTTCAGTTATATAGTTATCATGGCGGCAGTTACCTATGCGATTCGTGTGTTGCCATTGACATTAATTCGTAAGCAGATTAAGAATCGTTTTCTACAGTCTTTTTTATATTATGTGCCGTATGTGACGCTGGCAGTTATGACATTTCCGGCGATTTTACATGCGACACAGAGCAAGATATCCGGTGCAGCTGCGCTTATCGGCGGTATGGTAGTTGCATGGCTTGGATTTGATTTGTTCAAGGTAGCGGTGACCTGCTGCGGGATTGTGTTTGTATTGGAGTTGTTTTTGATTTAAGATGTATATACAGAATCAGAGAATGTGCTAAGGCGCATTCTTTTTTTGACTATATTGTTGGAAAATGTTTTAAATTTTCTGACTGTATGCTATAATTTAAAAGAAATGTGTATAAAAGTTCTTTTTGGAGGCGCATATGAGTAAAAATAATAAAACAATGCAAAGGATAGAAAAATTTAATAAAGGGACAACCTTGGAAAGCAGTATCAGCTACAATAATAAGGCAACGATACGCATTATGATTTTTTTGATTGGTTTTGCAATTGTAACAATGTTTATGTTTGCATACTACTGTAATACAATGCGAATAGCATCAGCCAGGGCTAAGTCTATAGAGGAATTTGGCGATATCCAAAATGAATTGGTATCAGAGCTCTTAGGTGATATGATGACGGGAGAAGATTGTACGGCAAAGCTTGCAGAATCAAAAGGTGCTTTTGAGGCATGGTATGAGGGCTTTGACGGAAAAAATATGAAAACGGAAGAATCAAGAGCTGCATTTGCTAAGGCGCAGGAGCTGCATTCTCAGGTATATGCATTGGCGGAGGAAAATATCGGTGTCAGTATGCAGACAGATTCGGTAAAGGCATGTGCTTTTATGGAGGAACTGACCTCGATAAACAGTGAATTTGCTATGCAATTAGATATTATAGCAGGATACTATACGGATAGAGAGCTGTTGAATTATAATGCATTAAACATAGAGCTTTGGGTGTCCGTTGTGATTAATATTCTTTTGGCTGTAGTTTCCACTAAGCTGGTAGGAGCTCTTTCAAAAGCATTGGCAAATCGAATTTCTAAGCCGATTGCAGCTGTTGCAGAGTGGGCGCAGGCATTGTCGAGAGGTTCAGAGAACATTGAGTTTGAGGGTGTTACTGCTAATATTGAAGAAGTAAATGTCATGGTGGAGGCATTTAAGGGAATGGCTCGCAATATAGAAGAAAATGTACACGTAGTGCAGCGAGTTGCAGAGGGAGACATGACCGCCTTTGTCAATATTCATTCTTCAGAGGATAGTCTGGCAAAGAATCTTTACAAAATGGTACAGAGCAATGATTTGATGTTTGCAGAGATTACAAGAATCGCAGGAGACGTGGCGGGTGGAGCAACTGATATTGCAAATGCCAGCAATTCTCTTGCACAGAGCTGTACAATGCAGGTAAATAATATTGCGGACTTCAAGGAAACGATAGAGCAGACAGGAAAGCTGTTAAATGCCAATGTTGACCGCATCCGTAATTCTAAGGATGTAACCGGTCAGATTAAACAGGAAATTATGGTAAGTAATGAGAAGATGCAGGAATTGTTGAAGGCAATGGAAGATATTACGGAAGCATCTGATAAAATTTTCGAGATGATTACCACGATTGAAGAGATTGCAGACCAGACAAATCTGTTAGCATTAAATGCTTCTATTGAAGCGGCCAGAGCAGGTGAAGCAGGCAAGGGCTTTGCAGTTGTAGCAAATGAAGTAAGCAATCTGGCATCTCAAAGCGCACAGGCAGTTGTACAGAGCAGACAGCTGATTGACGATACGAAGGAAAAGGCAAATCGAGGAAATCGTATTTCAAATGATACTTTTGAAACCTTCAACAAAATCGTGGAAAGCATTGATGTGATTTACCAGCTGAATGATGAAATGAATCAGGCGGGTGAAGAACAGAAGATGCAGATAAGGGATATTGAAAGAAATATTCAGGAAATCTCAGATTCTGTTGATGCTAACGCTGCAATCAGTGAGGAGACAGCAGCATCCTGTGATTTGTTGAATGAAAGAGCGGATGATTTAAGAGCTGCAATGGAGCAGTTTAATCTTCGTGAAAGAGAACCGGGTAAAGCATATATTCCACCGGAGAAGAGAGATGACCCTGAGTTTATTAGGCAGGCACAGCATAATTATGAGAAGGCTGTTAAGGCAGGTAAAGTATAAGAGAAATGTAAGAGAAGGAGCTTTCCGATTAAGAAAGCTCCTTTCTGTATTTGGAGGGTGTGGTGTTCATGGTTTCTAAGAATTCCCGATTGAAATAGCTGATATTGTTAAAGCCGCACAGCGTGCAGATTTCACTGATTTTCTTATCGGTTTCCTGTAGCAGGCGACAGCTTTGCAGAATGCGGTAATGCTTGAGATATGAGAAGGGAGTGTAGCCGGTGTGCTTTTTGAAGGTACGGCATAGATGTTCCTTGCTCATATGAGCGATGTCTGTCAGGTCATCTAAAGAGATATCGTCCCGATAATACGAATGAATATATTGCAGGACTTCTTTAAGCTGTGGATGTTCCTTTTTCCTTTGGTGGTTATGAAGCAGGTGTTTGTGAAGATACTGCCAGATAATCAAAAGATGACTTTTGACATAAACATCGGCAGAGGAGAAGTCGTTTGCATGGAAGAAGATTTTTTTCAGATACCATAGAACTTCATAATGCCAGTCGATTGCTGAGGTTAGTGCGAAGATATAATCCATACGGTTTACGTTTATTTGAGTGGATAGTGCCGACAAATCATCCGAAAGTGTCAAAAATTCCTCTGAAAAAACCAAAGCGTAGAAGACTCCTTGATTGGAAATGGCATTGGCGCTATGGAGAAGAGTGGGAGGAATAAAGATGGCGTCTCCCTCATGCAAAGTATAGCTTGTGTTGTGAATCAGGACTTCTAATGTGCCCTCAGCAAGATATAAAAATTCGTATTCGGGATGAAAGTGCAGATAGAGTGCAGGAAGAGCGTCCTTGGAAAAGACGGTCTTATGTAGGGAATATGGTTTCGCATTGGTAATATGAGGTATTCTTTCTAACAGATGTCTGTGGCTTTCTTTTGTCATATCGTATTCCTTTCAAAATAAAACAAGAATGTTCAAATATATCAATATAGTATCATAATAATGCGAATATGTGAAAGAAATTAAGAATAGAAGTTGATATTCTATCAATATAAAGCGAATTTTGGACCGGTAATAGTGAAAATAGAAAGCGAGGATGTGGACGTGGGATATTTTGAAGAAATAAAAGGAGAATTATTATGTCGTCTTGATGGTGAAACGTTGTTGATTTCGCCATGGGGAGAGAACAGTTTGAGAATCAGAAGTACAATACTTGGTGATATTGTGGAAACACAGGGGGCTTTGTTACCTGTAGGAAAGGTGTTGCCTAAAATTTGTATTGAGGAGACCAGGGCAACCATAGAGAATGGCAGAATCAAAGCAGTACTTAGTGTATATGGCTGGAGAAAGACAGTACAGATTAGCTTCTATAATCAAAAGGGAGAGCTTTTGCTACAGGAGATTTCTAACGGCGGCGCCTTGTCCTTATATGCGAGGCATTTTAAGGCTTTGGCAGGAGGAAGCTATCGCTTGAAGGTAACCTTTGAAGCGCAGGACGGCGAAAAGCTATATGGAATGGGACAGTATCAGCAGGAGATTATGGATTTGAAGGGCTGTAATTTAGAGCTCGCGCATAGAAATTCTCAGGCAAGTGTGCCATTTTTATTATCAAATAAAGGCTATGGTTTCTTATGGAATAACCCATCCATTGGAGAGGTACATTTTGGAAGTAATACTACAGAATGGATTGCAGAGTCTACAAAGCAGCTGGATTACTGGATTACGGCAGGGGATACACCGGCACAGATAGAGGAGGCATATGCGAGTGTAACAGGTAAGACACCGATGATGCCTGAATACGGCCTTGGCTTTTGGCAGTGTAAGCTTCGATATTTCAATCAGGAGCAGGTATTGAATGTTGCAAGAGAATATAGGAGAAGAAATATTCCAATTGATGTGATTGTGATTGACTACTATCATTGGCCTCGTTGTGGAGACTGGCGTTTTGATGAGGAATATTTCCCGAATCCTAAGGAAATGGTGGATGAGCTGCATGAAATGGGAATTGAAACGATGGTTTCTATTTGGCCACAGGTGGATTGGCGCAGTGAGAATTATGAGGAAATGAAGCAGCAGGGCTTACTTGTGAAAATTAATTCAGGTATCGATGTGCAGATGCTGTTCCATGGAAATAATGTATTTATGGATGCTACCAATCCTAGAACAAGAAAGTATGTATGGGAGAAATGCAAACAGAACTATGCTGATTTGGGAATTAACACCTTTTGGTTAGATGAGGCAGAGCCGGAGTTTACCGGGTATGATTTTGAAAATTATCGTTACCATGCAGGTACTGTGTTAGAGGTTGGAAACATCTATCCTAGAGAGTATGCAAGACTCTTCTATGAAGGACAGCAGGAAAACGGACAGAAGGAGATTGTGAACTTGATTCGTTGTGCATGGGCCGGAAGTCAGCGATATGGTGCGTTGGTATGGTCAGGAGATATCATGTCTACCTACGAGGATTTTCGTAAGCAGATTTGTGCAGGAATTCACATGGGACTTGCAGGTATTCCGTGGTGGACAACGGATATTGGAGGTTTCCATGCGGGTGTGACAGAGGATGAGGACTTTAGAGAACTTCTGGTCAGATGGTTTCAGTTTGGTACATTCTGTCCTGTTATGCGTATTCACGGATGCCGCCAGCCCGGTCAGACAATTATCAATAAGGCAGGTGAGGTCAGAGAGTGGACCGGTGCTGATAATGAGGTATGGAGCTTTGGAGAAAAGGCATATCCGATTCTGGTAAAGTTTATACAGATTCGTGAAATGATGAGGGAGTATACCAGAAGTCTGATGCAGGAGGCACATGAGAAGGGCTCACCAATTATGAGAGCTTTGTTTTATGAGTTTCCAGAGGATAGTCAATGCTGGGATATTAAGGATTCTTATATGTATGGCCCTGATGTTCTGGTGGCGCCGATTTGCTATGAACATCAGACAGTCAGAAGTGTTTATTTACCTCAAGGAGCAAAGTGGATAAATGCCCACACAGGAGAGCTTTATGAGGGTGGGCAGAGCTATATGATAGAGGCATCGATAGAGACGCTTCCAATATTTTTGCGGGACGGTAAGCAGGAATATTTGATTCATCAGGTATAGGCTTTATAAGGAGTTTTCTGATTCATTTGGAGAACTCCTTTTTGCATTAGCACCTCAGAAAAACATGACACATTTTTGTTGAAAGTGTCAAAAATAAAGCGAAAATTGACACATTTTTATAAAAAGCGCCAAAAACAAAGTTCTTTATGACATAAATTAAGTTCTTCCTAAAATACGAATGACACTTTTTTTAGAATCAGTATAATGGAATTCATAGTCAACATAAATGGTTGATATATAGGGCATTACATGAAATGATTTCATGAAAAAGAGGGAGGTATCATATGGCAAAGAAATTTGCAAAAGGCGCAAACAAATTGGCGGCAATCGGACTGGCAGCAGTCATGATGGCGTCAGGTGTGACAGAGCCTTTAAGTGTTTCGGCGAATCCGGCAGAACAGGATACGCAGGATGCTACCCCTGCAGCAGCAGAGGAAGCAGTAGAGACAGCGACTGAAACAGTAGCGGAAACAGAAGTGGAAACGGAGCCTGTAGCAGAAACAGAGGACGTGACAGAGACTGCGTTAGAAGTCATGACAGAAACAGAAGTTGTAGCAGAAGCTGCAACAGAGGTTACAACAGAGGTTGAGACTGAGACTGCAACAGTTATAGAGACAGAGGTTGAGGCCGAAACTACAACAGTTATAGAGACAGAAGCTGAGAATGAGATAACAACAGTTGTTGAAACGGAAACAGAGACAGCAACAGAAGACCTGACTGAAGCTGATGAAACAGTAGAGATTATTGCAGATGAGCCAGTGGCATTATTTGCATTAGCGGATACAGAGACAGTGAACTTAGATTTGACTGCAGGTTTAACTGCTGGTCAGACCTATATGGATGGCATGGTTACAGTAGGTACAGATATGGCTTATACAGCGAAGTCAGCAGAGGTAACTAGCACAGACGGAAGTGTTGTTTATTCCGTAGCAGGATATGTTTCAAATTCAACGAATCCGAATGTGGCAGACGGAACAGGTGCTTTGATTCAGTGTACACCGCAGTATGATGGAATAATTAACTTTGGTGGACAGT
>SVFJ01000091.1 GCA_015056925.1 Lachnospiraceae bacterium
TGAAATCACCTCCATTTAGGCAGTTTCAGCCTCTCTTATATCCTATTGTACCATTTTTTACATCAATTGTGCAAGTCGTTCTACAATTTGTTCTTTCATTTGTGTATATTTTGCTAATTTTTCTTTTTCTTCTGCAATTTTACTCTCCGGAGCCTTTGACATAAACTTCTCATTATTGAGCATTCCGTTTACACGAGCAAGCTCTCCTTCAAGTCTCTTCTCTTCCTTCTGAAGTCTTTCAATCTCCTGCTTGATATCAACAAGCTCTGCAAAAGGAATATATACATTGGCATTGGCAATCACTACTGATACCGCATCATCTGCAATACCTGTCTTGTCTGCCTGAATCGTAACATCAGAAGCATATGCAAGTGAAGCAAAGAACAGCTTACCTTCTTCAAATGTATTGCAGATATCCTGATTTGTAGAAACTACATATACATGTGCCTTCTTAGAAGGTGCTACATTCATCTCTGTTCTTACATTTCTGATACCACGAACTGCTTCCTTGATTGTCTCAATATCCTTCTCATCCTTAGCAAAGTTACGTGCCTCAGTATATACAGGCCAGTTAGAAATCATAATAGACTCCTCTTCTGACTGTAATGTACAGAAAATTTCCTCTGTAATAAATGGCATGTATGGATGTAAAAGCTTTAATGCATCGATTAATACAGTTTTCAAGGTCCAAAGTGCTGCATTCTGTGATGCGGCATTATCTGAATTATACAATCTAGGCTTAACCATCTCGATGTACCAGTCGCAGAACTCATCCCAAATGAAGTCATAAATCTTCTGTACTGCAATACCAAGGTCGAACTTCTCCATATTCTCTGTTACATCTTTTACCAATGTGTTCAGCTTAGAAATAATCCATCTGTCTACAGGCTCTAATGAAGCGGAAGCATCAGTTACTTCCTTACCTTCCATATTCATCATAATGAAACGGGAAGCATTCCAAATCTTATTAGCAAAGTTACGATTAGCCTCTACTCTCTCGTAATAGAAACGCATATCGTTACCAGGCGCATTACCTGTAATCAATGTCAAACGAAGTGCATCTGCACCGTACTGGTCAATAATCTCCAACGGGTCTATACCATTACCAAGAGACTTAGACATCTTACGTCCCTGTGAGTCACGAACAAGACCATGGAATAATACTGTCTTAAACGGCTTCTCCTGCATCTGCTCAAAGCCTGAGAAAATCATACGGATAACCCAGAAGAAGATGATATCATAACCTGTTACCAATACATCTGTCGGATAGAAATAATCCAAATCCTCTGTCTTATCCGGCCAGCCCAATGTTGAGAATGGCCACAATGCAGATGAGAACCATGTATCCAATGTATCCGGGTCCTGTGTGAAATGTGTCTTACCACACTTAGGGCAAACCTCCGGTGCTGCTTTTGCTACTACAATTTCTCCACAATCATCACAGTAGTAAGCCGGGATTCTGTGTCCCCACCAAAGCTGTCTTGAGATACACCAATCCTTGATGTTATCTGTCCAGTTATAATAGGTCTTATCCATTCTCTCAGGAATCAACTGAATATCGCCGCTCTTAACAGCCTCAACTGCCGGCTTAATCAGCTCATCCATCTTAACAAACCACTGCTGCTTTACCAATGGCTCAATCGTTGTTTTACATCTGTCATGTGTACCAACGTTATGGCTATGGTCCTCAATCTTAACCAATAAGCCCTGCTCGTCAAGCTCCTTAACAATAGCAGCTCTTGCAGCATAACGGTCCATACCCTCATATCTGCCACCATTCTCATTAATCGTAGCATCATCATTCATAATATTAATTAATGGAAGATTATGTCTCTTACCAACCTCAAAGTCGTTAGGGTCGTGTGCCGGTGTAATCTTAACAACACCTGTACCAAATTCCATATCTACATAGGTATCCTCAACAATCGGAATCTCACGATTAACGATAGGAAGTCTTACCTTCTTACCCTTTAAGTGTGCATATCTCTCATCATCAGGATGAATCGCAACAGCTGTATCTCCGAGCATTGTCTCAGGTCTTGTTGTTGCAAATGTCAAAAATTCACCTGAATCTGTACCGTCATCATTTAAGATAGGGTACTGAATATGCCAGAAATGTCCTGCCTGGTCCTGATACTCTACCTCAGCATCTGAAATAGAAGTATTACAGATAGGACACCAGTTAATCATTCTGGAACCCTTGTAAATATATCCCTTCTCATGCATCTTACAGAATACTTCAGTAACTGCCTTATTACAGCCCTCATCCATTGTAAAACGCTCTCTGTCCCAGTCACAAGAGGAACCAAGCTTCTTTAACTGGCTGATAATTCTTCCGCCGTACTCTTCCTTCCACTGCCAAGCACGCTCTAAGAACTTCTCACGTCCAAGGTCATGCTTATCGATACCCTCTTCCTTAAGCTTCTCAATAATCTTAACCTCTGTTGCGATACTTGCATGGTCTGTACCAGGCTGCCATAATGCATTGTAGCCCTGCATTCTCTTAAAACGAATGAGGATATCCTGCATTGTGTTATCAAGCGCATGTCCCATGTGAAGCTGGCCTGTGATGTTTGGAGGCGGAATCACAATGGTAAATGGTTTCTTACTTCTGTCTACTTCGGCATGGAAATACTTCTTATCCAGCCAGTTCTGATAAATACGGTCTTCCAACCCATGTGGGTCATAAGTTTTTGCTAATTCTTTGCTCATATTGGTTCATCCTTTCTTAATTTAAGGTAAAGAAAAACCCTTTGCTGCATACACAGCAAAGGGCGAGTTATCGCGGTACCACCTTTGTTCCAGGATATCACTATCCTGCTCCTTACAGCTCCCATCAGAGCCTTGTCCTGTAACGGGGACAAATCGTGAATCCTTACTGATATACCTATCTCGTTCAGAATCCCGGTTTCAAAGCTACCTTCTTCATTCCTTCCTTTAAGAGGTCTTTCAGCCAATGAACCTCTCTCTCTGGTAAGGGGTAATGAATACTCCTCTTTGGCATTACCTTTTTTCTTATTCTTTAATGATAGACAATCAAAATAAAAAAGTCAAGAAATTTCTATTTCTTACTTGACATATAATAGTATACAGCATATAGTATTGTATAGAACAATATTATATCGTATATAATATTATAATTTCACAAATACAAGAAGGGAGTTTGGGCATGGTATTTAATACAGGGTCTACCTTGTTGGATGCTATTGTGTTGGCAGTCGTAGCTAAGGATGCAGAAGGCACCTATGGCTATAAGATTACACAGGATGTCCGGCAGGTTATTGAGTTAAGCGAATCTACTCTGTATCCGGTCTTAAGACGTTTGCAGAAGGATGAATGTCTTATCACCTATGATAAGGAATGCGCAGGAAGAAACCGCAGATATTATCAGATTACAGAAAAAGGAAACGCACAGCTACAGCTATATAAGATTGAGTGGAAATCCTATTCCACCAAAATAACGAGTGTATTTGAGGGAGGTAACACCCATGACTAAATCTGAATTTCTTAATCAGCTTGCCTCACAGCTCTCCGATATTTCTCCGGAGGAACGAGAGGAAGCACTTAGCTATTATCGGGAATATATTGAAGATGCAGGACTAGAGAATGAAGAAGCGCTCTTACAGGAGCTTGGCTCTCCTGCCAAGGTTGCCGCTGACATCAAAAAAGATATTTATCAAAGAACAAGCTATTCAAGTGACATTCAGCCAAATGCTGTGATTCGTCACAGCGAAACATATACTGATAACAATAATACCCATCAAGAACATACAAAGAACTCTAACAATACTAATTTGATACTGATTCTGATACTGGCAGTTCTCCTTTCTCCATTTTGGGTACCATTGGTCATAACAGTAGCATCGCTCATTTTCAGTGTCCTTGTTACTATTCTGGCTATAGGATTTGGTATTGGTGTTTCCGGTATCGCTTTACTTATTGTAGGTATTGTTTTATTCGCCTTGGGAATATACAATCTATTCCTCAGTCCATTTATCGGCATCTTATTGATAGGTATTTCAATGCTTATTTTTTCCTTAGGTATTTTGTTTACCTTATTCACCGGTTGGATTTGCCTGAAAGTGTTCCCGTGGATTATCAAACAATTAAGTACCTTATGGCATAAGCTTACACCACCACGAAAGGGGGCACACTCATGAAGAAGTTTGTAAAGGGTTCACTTATTACTGCCCTTATTATGTTTATTTTAGGAATTGTAATTATCATCGGCTGCGTAATGTGGGGAAGTCACAGGATTGTAAAGGATGTGACCGATGCAAATCTCCCATCCAGAATCAATACATGGCTTGATGAGCTTTGGGAATATGAAGATATCAAATGGAAGCTGAATTTTACCGATGTAGAAAGCTCCATCCATTACAACAGTAACTATTTAATTCACTCCGGAAACCATTCAAATTCACAGGCAGCACACCTTACTGATGTGGATAAGATTTCTATTTCCATGGATGGCGGTGAATTACTGATACGTCCTTCCAAAGATGAGTATTTTCAAATAGAATCTTATCACTGTAAAAATTTACAATACTATACAGAAGACGGTACCTTCTATCTTTGTAACGGATTCGAAACTGCAAAAGATGCTGCATGTCAGGTTATATTAAAAGTTCCGGCACAGCAATATAATGAAATCGAAATTTCTGTAGGTGCAGGTAACCTTGAATATGACAATTTGACTGCTACGAATGCAAGCATTACCTTGGGTGCCGGTGCTATTACTATTTGCAATCTAAGCGCAGATACCTTAATCACAGACATTGGCGTTGGCGGGTTGTGCATTACAGATGCATCTACCATTGACACTACTTTACATGTCGGTATCGGTGGTATTGAGTATGACGGACTCATCTTGGGTAATTTAGATGCTACCTGTAGTACAGGAGCCATTGACTTAACCTTAGAGGATAACATGGATGCTCATAACTACACTATGAATTGCTCCCTTGGCAATATTGAATTGGAAGACAACATCTATGGCGGACATGTAAATAAGAGCATTTATAATGATTCTGACAGTAACTATCACCTGACATGTTCCTTAGGAGAGATTGTTGTAGATTTTAAAAATTAAATAGGGAAGACTAATACTTCCTACTCAAATTATAATTATGATAGAAAGGATGATTTTATATGAATAACGAAACAAAAAGATTATACAAATCCCAGACAAACAGAAAGCTTTGCGGTGTATGCGGAGGTATCGGCGAATATCTTAATCTCGACCCAACAGTCATCCGTTTATTATGGATTTTATTTACCTTCTGCGGTGGTTGCGGACTTTTAGCCTATATTATTGCAGCAATCGTTATGCCGGAATAAAGTGTTTCTAACCGACACTTCCAAAGAAGAAGTCAGGTACCTTTATACTTACTGATAGTTCTTTTACAGAAAAAGCTTGCGAGTTTTGACAACCCGCAAGCTTTTTAAAATCCCATCTTATTATTTGACTTTGTCTTAATGAAGCGAACCTGAGCCACTGCTTCGTCACCCATAGACTTAATGACATTCTCCGCAAGCTCTATCTGTGCCTGATTGATGCAGAATACAACTCTCATCTTCTCTCTTTTGAAGACTTTAGCAAAGAAGCCCGGCTTCTCCCATCTTAAAAAGTAAGAAACTCTTGCCTTCATAAATGCTTTTTCCAAATCCTTCTTGAACTCATTGTCCACAACGGAACAAAAATCCATCTCATTATTAACTTTTACTTTGCTATATTCTGTTTCTACCATCTTGCCTGCCCTCTTTCGTTGTATTAATAAAAGATTTTTCCTTCTTCAAGAATTGAAATACCATCCTTAGTTGACTCCAGAATTGTAACTGCACAATTCTTATGCACACCTTCACCCCAAAATCCGGCAATTCCTCTGTTATGAACAGAAGACAAAAGTCCCATCAATGCCGCACCGTGCGTAGAAATTAGTACAGTATCCTCTTGTAAATCCTGACAATTAACCAGTTCCTGCAAGAAATCAGTCGTTCTTTCACAAAGCTCCTCTATAGATTCTGCCCCTTTCGGAGGAATATATTGCTCCGGCTTTGTAAAAAAGAAAGAAAAGTTCGGGTCCGGAATCGTATAATGCTCCTTACCACTACAAAGTCCCTCATAAATACCAAAGCTCATCTCTATGATACGCGGTTCTTCTATCACCGGAATCTCTCTATCCTGCTTAATAATCAGTGCCGTTTCCTTTGCCCGCTTCAGTGGGCTTGTATAGATTCGTGAAAACTTAACTTCCTTCAGCGCATCTGCTGTTATCTCTGCCAAACGACGTCCCTGGTCATTCAACTCAATATCTGAGCGTCCCTGAAGTCTCTTTATTGTATTCCAATCCGTCTCACCGTGACGTATTATATATATCTTCATCCTGCTCACGTCTTTCGTAAACTCTTATATCATAAATATAATACATCACATAAAAAGTTGCAAGTATAGGATTATATATCTGATTACAGGGGTTCGTAAAGCACATCCTATAATATAGCTTAGCCAAAGATGCAAACATTCATTTCTTCTATTTTAAGATACAAATAGACTGCGCCGGCATCATAAGCTTATCATCATTTAACTCTACAACCTCACCATTTAGTGTGAGATATCCACGAATTGTCATTCCCTCAACCGCAGCATCATTTAACACAACCTCTATCGTCTCATCTGAGGTATTATACACAATAGCAATTGTACTATCCTCATATGTCTTTGTAATAACCGCCTGATGCTCTATACACAAAGCTTCAATTACCTGAATCTCTCCTCTGGCAATCTCCGGATTCTCATTTCGAAGTCGAACTGCTCTCTTATAGTAATTCAAAATAGAACCTGCATCCGCCATCTGCTCCTCAACACCTGCAAAAGAAGATGTAATTCCATAATCCGCATTCTTAGGTCCTTTTGTCGTACCTGTAGTATCCTTATCTGACCAAATCATTGGAAGGCGTTTGTTCTCATCCTTGGTTCCGGAGCTTGGCAAACCAATCTCTTCCCCGTAATACACATAAGGACTTCCATTCATTGTCATCAATAAGCCACATGCCATCTTCATATCATTTGCATCATTACGAAGCATATTCGATACTCGCGCCATGTCATGATTTGCAATAAACGGTGCATCAATATAACCATCATAGATAGCTGATAATGTATCCTGATAACTTAGCATTGCCTTTACAAAGCTGGCTGCTTTATATTTACCTCTTGCAGCCTTTACAAGCTTTCCTTCCGCTGAAGCAACACCAAAGTTAAAGAAGCTTGGGGTTTTACTCTCATAATACTGTGCTATCATCGTATCATTTACCCATGCCTCTGATACCATGTAAAAGTCAGGATTTAAAGAAGTACAATAGCCAAAAAACTCATTCAACACCTGTGCATTGTAAGAAGTATCACTCTCTTCAAAGTGCGCAACTGCATCCATTCTAAAGCCATCCACACCCATATCAATCCAGAACTTTGCAATATTTCTAAACTCTTCCTTTACTGCTTCTGAGGAAAGATTCAAATCCGGCATCTCAGATACAAAAACACCCTCATAGTACCACTCAGATGCACCAACTCTGTAATAGCTGCTATTCACCTGCTCTCTTGCAAAATGATAGTAGTCCACATAGGGACATTTTTCCAAATCAGGCTCTGTTCCCTCTGGCAGCTCCTTCAAATAATTACATGCCTCCACAAACCATGGATGTCCTGAGGATGAATGATTCATTACAAAATCAATTACGACTCTGATTCCTCTCTTATGACTCTCCTCCAATAATCTTTGGAAATCTTCTAATGAACCATATTCTGCTGAAATGTCACAATAATTTGTTACGTCATATTTATGATAAGTAGGTGATGGCATAATAGGCATCAACCAAATACCATTAAATCCCATCTCCTGCACATAATCTAACTTCTCAATTACACCATTTAAATCACCGATACCATCACCATCCGTATCATAGAACGAATACACAAAAATCTCATAATAATTACGATAATTGTCATCAATCACATTCAATCTCTGTTCATAGTCATATGTAAATACAGCCTCCTGCTCATCTGCTGATATACTTTCCGCATTTTCAATACTTTCTATGTTTTCCTGTGTTGTTTGACCGGAATCGTTTCCGCAACTGCATAAAATAAATGATGCTGCTAACAGCATACTCCATAATTTCCTATATTTCATACTTTCCTCACCTTTATCTTACTCCAAGCTGTTCATCCATCTATCACAGCCCTTGAATTTATTTGTTACAATCCTTCCATCGCAACATTCATAGTCATTATAACACTTCCTGACTCTTTTGTCTTGTGAATATACAGAGTCCAACTTTCCCATTACTTCTTGGCACTTTCCTATTCCACCAAACACCGCTACACTTCGCCAGACGGCTTATTAGACAAAAATCGGTAGCCATTGAGACTACCGATTTCATGTATATATACAATATAATATTTAGCCCTTTACAGCACCACCAGTTACACCTTCTACATAGTACTTCTGTAAACACATGAAGAGAATTGTAATTGGAATTGCTACTAACATACCACCGGCACAGAATCTAGTAAAGTATCCCTGATAATCTCCTGTCCAAACCCAGCGTTGCATCGCTACAGCTACGTTATAACTATCTGAATGTCCAAATGCAACATAAGAAGCCATAATATAATCGCACCATGGAGCCATAAATGCAACCAAAGCTGTGTAAATAACAATCGGCTTAGATAAAGGTAATAACATTATAAAAAATACCTGCGCACGATTTGCACCATCAATACGAGCCGCCTCATCAAGAGACTTAGGAATTGTATCAAAGTATCCCTTACATACATAATATCCCATTGCAGAACATGCTGTACCAAGTAAGATTAATCCAGGAATGGCACCTGCTTGTGTAAGTCCCCACTGCTTCAATAAGAAGTAAAGACAAATCATTGTTAAGAATCCAGGGAACATTCCCAAAACTAACATCAAATTCATCAATGCTCTTCTACCCTTGAAACGCATTCTTGACAACACATAACTAGTACACAGCACAACCATTGTAGAGATAATTGTTACAAATACTGCAATTACTACAGTATTGATATACCACTGTACAAATCTACACTCTTCACTGAATAAGAACTTATATGAATCCAATGAGAAGGTCTTTGGTAACAAATAGTTAACCATTCCGCCCGGCTCTAAGATATATGAACGGAAACTCTGTAATGCCAAGCATACAAATGGAGTTAACCAAACAATACTAATGATAATTAATAAAATATAAGTGAAAAAATTGCTAATTTTTGCTTTTAATCTCATTATTGGAATCCCTCCTCATCTTTTACTGAAGGCAGGATATTATATACTACCAACGAAATGCCCGCTGTAACAACGAATACCATAATACCGATAACCGCCGTCATCTTGTAGTTAGTATCATTGAATGTCATCTTATACAGCCATGTTACAAGTAAGTCCGTATAACCTGCACCACCAATCAAATCCATCGATTTCGGGCCACCCTGATTCAACAGGAAGATAACGTTGAAGTTATTCAAATTACCTGTAAACTGTGTTAACAGATATGGACCTGTAACGAATAACATATAAGGAAGAGTAATCTTTCTAAACATCTGCCATCCGTTTGCACCGTCAATACGAGCACTTTCATATAAGTCTGCTGGAATATTCATTAAAAGACCTGTACAAACCAACATAACATAAGGAATACCAACCCATAAGTTAAGAATGATTACTAAAACTCGCGCCCATGTAGGATCAGTCCAAAATGGAAGCGCCCTCTCAATAATACCCCACTTCATCAAGTAACCGTTAATCAATCCATCCTGTGCAAACATCTTACCAACGTATAATAAGGATACAAACTGTGGAACCGCAATCGTCATAACAAGGATTGTTCTCCACATCTTCTTAAACTTAATACCCTTCTTATTTATTAACATTGCAACACCCATTCCTAAGAAATAGTTTAAGAATGTTGCAAAAAATGCCCAAACCAATGTCCATATTAATACCGTTACGAATGTACCACCAAATCCTGTCTCAGCAAATGAGAAAAGATTCTTAAAGTTCTCAAGACCAACCCATGTGAAAAGCTTAGCTGGCGCCTGATGATTATAGTCATAATTTGTAAAAGCTACACAAATCATGAAGATAATCGGTAATACACTGAACACAAAAATACCAAACACAGGTAATGCCAGCAATGTCTTATCAAAGTTCTCATCAAATAAAGACATAAAATCCTGCTTAATAGTAGGAAGCTTCTTACCTGCCTTCAATGCTGCCTCAGCATCTTTATTCTGGCGAATGTTTAAACGCCATACAAATAAAAGAACAATAAATAAAATAATAGTTAATAAACCATATAATAAAATCAAGAAACTGTTATCGCCGTAGCTAATCGTTCCATCAGGATTAAATCCTTTACCCTTTGTTCCCAAAGTAGTAATATCTTTTAAATAATCCCAACCAAAGTTAATAAAATAATAAATGTATCCAACCTCTATCGCAAGTAATGCAGCACCTCTTAATAACTGCCCTCTCATGATAGAGCCGAATCCCATAATTAAAAATGAAATCTTAGTTTTCCAATCGCCCTTTACAAATGTTGCACCAATATCTTTTAAGTCAGAGCCCAACCATTTAAAAAAGTTTGCAATCGCCGTTCCCGCACCTGCTAATTTACTCATGATACCAGAAGGCTTCTTTTCCTTATTCATAACTCCTATATCCCTCCAGACTGCGTCAGATTGTTGCAGGCAAGCGATACACTCAAACCTACACTTTGCCTTACAATTAAACTGCCTTATATGATTCTACCCAAAATTAAAACTGTAAAATCACTTTTCTGATAAAAACAGGGGGAAAAGGCATTCCCCCCTGTCCATCACTTATTATAATTAAATTATAATATAATATTCAACTTATTGTCCTGCATAAGACTTGCAAGATGTCTGGAAGCTCTCAAGTGCTGCCATAAGATCTGCATCTGATGCATTGTCATAGTCACCAGCGATTACAGAATCACCAAGTGATGTACCAAGTGTCCAGTAATCTCCAGGATAGTTACCCTGTGGAATTGTGAATGCTAACTGCTCTGCAAGAGCTGAAAGAGCTTCGTCAGACTTAACTGCTTCGTTCTGCTGAGCTGCTAAGTTAGAAGGACCCCAACCAAGTGCTTCGAAACGAGCTAACTGTACTTCTTCATCTGATAAGTACTTAGCAAGTGCTAAACAAGCCTGAAGCTTAGCTGCATCTGTCTGTGGCTTAACACCTAATAACTTGAATCCACCAAATCCACTCATCTGGAATGTCTCACCATCTACTGTGAAAGTAGGAAGCTTAGCACAAGCATAGTTATCACCGAAGATACCCTTAGCTGCTGTAGCATCCCATGTACCGTCTACGATAGCACCAACATTGGCTGCGTTAGAGATGTTTGAACCATTGTTGAATGCTGAAGACTTATGAAGATTAATCATAGCCTTTAATGCCTTAACACCTGCATCTGAAGCGTAAGATACGTTACATCCTACGAAGTTTCCATCGCTATCTGTATCATATGTTAACTCACATCCTGTACCGAAGAAGAATGCTGTCTGATACCAAGCTGAGTTAATTTCAAAATAAACACCCTTGCCAGCTGCCTCACAATCAGCAACGATACCCTCTAATGTAGAAGGATCGTTAACAACGCTCTTATCATAGTATAAGAAATATCCGTTGTCTGATGTAATAGGGAATGCATATACTGTATCACCTACAGTAGCTGCTCCTACAGCACCTGCATCGTTCTTCTCAGCTACGAATGTTGCATTGTCACCGGATAATGGCATCAAAGCACCTGCTGAAACAAGACGAGCGATCTGGTCCTGAGCGAAACCATAAATATCTGCACCACCCTCAACGTCTGTAATCATGTTACCAGCTGCATCACCTTCACCTACTGGCTCGATTGTTACTGTGAAACCAGCATACTCTGGGTTAGCTGCCTTGAAAGCCTCAGCCTTCTCCTGTGTAAGAGAAACAACGTTCTCTGCAACCCAAACCTTAATCTCTCCTGTTGCAGCAGAAACATCTGTTGTGCTGCTTGAATCAGAAGCAGCATCCTTGTTCTCTGTCTTCTCTGTTGTTGTTGCCTTGTCCTCTGTCTTTGTAGTTTCATCAGAACCACCACATGCTGTCAACACTGATGCAATCATAGCTGTTGACATGATTAATGCTAATACACGCTTTTTCATAGTTTACCTCTCCTTGTTAATAAATTATATAATTCTTTATATTATTAAAATTCTACTTGCATAGAATATTAACAAACTAACTTAATCTGTTAAGGAAATTTTCCAACATATTGAACAAAAATATAATACCCCATATACTCAAATTCCGTGCATTTTCAAACATCGGAAACGATTCCAAATTTATCCATAATTAAAACCGCCATTTTTATGTCTATGCGGTCCATTGAGCAGATTCACTACCTTATTTTAGAAGAAACCGTTTTCCCAAGTTCAATGTGCTGTCTTTTTTCTATGTAATCAGTTTATCAATTGTGCAATTTATTTTCAATAGGTAATATTGACGATAAAGCACTATCATATTTGTGAATATTGCACTTATAAAATTGATTTTCATAACTTGTTGCCTACTATAATTATTATAACACTATTATGGTTCAATATGCACTAGTTTTTTTACAATTTATATTATATGCAAAATAACTAATCATAATACGTCCCTACATTCCTGAAGGTCATATGATATGCATCACTTTTAAGGACGTTGGTTCTGTCAGATACCATTTATTGTAAAAAAAAAGAACCAAGAAGAATCTTGATTCCATAAACCGTGCGCTAGAGGATTCGAACCCCCGACCTTTTGGTCCGTAGCCAAACGCTCTATCCAGCTGAGCTAAGCACACATTTTTATAGTTTAATTATAATGCCGGCGACCGGAATCGAACCGGTACGGGAGGTTAGTCCCGCAGGATTTTAAGTCCTGTGCGTCTGCCAGTTCCGCCACGCCGGCAAATAAAAACTATAACTCCACTTTCGTGGAATGGGACCTACAGGGCTCGAACCTGTGACCCTCTGCTTGTAAGGCAGATGCTCTCCCAGCTGAGCTAAGATCCCAAGTGTATAACACACAAATATTAAATTCGTCGTACAGCATATCATCTGTACTAACGACCCAGAAGGGACTCGAACCCTCGACCTCCGCCGTGACAGGGCGGCGCTCTAACCAACTGAGCCACTAGGCCATATTGCATATTTAAGTGGACCTTCGGGGACTCGAACCCGGGACCGACCGGTTATGAGCCGGTTGCTCTAACCAACTGAGCTAAAGGTCCAAATACCTTAAAGGTAAAAGCCGATGATCGGACTCGAACCGATAACCTGCTGATTACAAATCAGCTGCTCTGCCAATTGAGCCACATCGGCATATTAACTATGCACCAAATATTCTCTTTTGATGACTCCAACGGGAATCGAACCCGTGTTACCGCCGTGAAAGGGCGATGTCTTAACCGCTTGACCATGGAGCCTTTTATCTTTACCATGACTTCTTCGTCAACGGCATCACACTGTTTTCAGTGTT
>SVFJ01000092.1 GCA_015056925.1 Lachnospiraceae bacterium
GATAAACTTTATCAATGCAGGAGTTGCAAATCCTCCTGCACTCTGTGCACACCCAGATAAGACGAGGTTCCTGCAACTCCTGCATTGATAAAGTTTATCTTCGCTTCCGGGAAACGCTCCTGCCACCAGCTCTGAAAATGCGATGCATAACAATTCTTATATGCCGATGAAGTATATCCTTCCGTAATCGAACCACCAATAACCCCTATCGTAACCTCTTCCCCTGCCTCTGCCTTACGCATGGCTTTTGCAAGTCTTGTCAAATCGCCTTCCATAAAAGCTGTTGCCCGCTCATACATCTCGTCTGTCAGATAAGTAGTGTCCATGGACGGTGCTGCCGTGTCCTGTGTCACTTCTTCCATCACTACAGCTTCTTCATTCGCATCAGCACTCGTCTCTTCCTCCACTGCATCCGATACTGTCGTTGACTGATTGGCACCACACCCTGTCAAAGCTACCGCTGTAAATGCCCCAACAATCAACAGCCCCTTTGCAATCTCTGTTATCATTTCCTTTGCTCTTTTCCTTCTCATCGCTATACTCCCTTTACCCATACTTCTGCTAAACTTCCTTTTTAGACAGTATCACCAGCAAAATACCTTCCTTTAACTCTACCGTCGCATAATCTGCTACCCATTCATTGCTCATTCCCAACGGGAAATCATTCATAAGCGTACCATTATCCAACGGGTATTTTAAGCCATTTGTTGTAATCCCCTTACAACAGTCTGTTGCCGCAAAGAGCGAAACCGACCATCCTTCACGCCTTGGCAGCTCTATACAGCCGGGCCCCATTGCATAAATACAATTCGTTTCATCCTCTACCGAACACAGTACTCCTCGTTTGGCTGCATAAACCAACGCCTGCATATTGGCATATAAATGGTCCATTCTGCCACCCAGTCCGCAACAAATGCGAATCCTATGACAACCTCGTTCCAGTGCCCTCTTAATTCCAAGCATGGTATCCGTATCATCCTTCTCTGACGGATATCTCTCCACCTGCACCTTCAGCTCCTGTTCTATCAATCCTCTTACCTCATCACTGCAGGAATCAAAATCTCCTATAATAAGATGCGGCGTAATCCCTTCGCGCACAGCATAATCGAACCCCTTGTCACATGCGATTACATAATCAGCATCATCCATTCGTCCGATAGGCGAGTAATATCCTCCCGATATTATCACACAAATCTTCTCATCCGACTTCATACCCAATCATGTCCTTCCCGTATTATTGCGTCGAATTTAACATAACTTCCCTCGTATGTCAACCCAAGCACACCGATTAATCGCCTAAAAAACACTCTTTCTTCTCTTACTTAATCTATATTATCTCACAAATTGTCTTTATCCAAAACTTTTTAGTGCATATTTTCTGAAAATATTCTATAATAAGAATAGATTATTATGTGCTATTTGTGCACATACCATACACGATATTAAAATAGGAGGATTTGCTATGAAATACAAGGTATTATTAGTTGGTAACAACAACGCAACCATCGACGACTTCTTTATACATCTGCTCAATCAGTTTGAATGCATTACCACATCCAGACGTTATTTTGATGTATACACTCACCTGAAATTCTTTAAGCCGGATGTTCTGGTATATTGTATGCAAAAAGAAGCTCAGGGCAATATTACCGATATTATAACCGCACGCAACGATTACGCCAAAAAACTTCCTGTCGTAATCATCGGCCCCGACAAGGATTGCGCTATTTTCAATGATACCTATCCTGGGCTTGCCGCATTAGTTCTTCAAAAGCCAGTCACGGTATCGGTGATTTCCGACAAACTTTCCTACTATTTAAAACGTTTTGTAAAAAAATCTGATACAGATGAATCCGAGGATGAAGAGATTGTCTTAAGCAATGCTCTCAAAGATACAGAAAAGGCTCTCAAAGATTCCCTACGCGAGCTGGATGAATTAGAGGCACTTGCCTCTACCGAAGCACCGACCGAAAAGCGTAAACATATTCTCGTTGTAGATGATGACCCCGTTATGCTCAAGGTTATCAAAAAGCATCTGGAAGAAAAATATGACGTAGGAACTGCCTTAAATGGTAACCTCGCCTTAAAATTCCTTGAAAGCAAGCGTACCGATTTGATTCTGTTAGATTACGAAATGCCGGGCGACAACGGTCCAACCGTTATGGGCAAAATACGCTCTCATCCATTGAATAGAAATATTCCGATTGTTTTCCTTACCGGTGTTGCTGACAGTGCCAGAATTCAGGAGGTTCTGATGCAAAAACCGGAGGGTTATCTGTTAAAACCCGTAGACAAGGAAAAACTGCAAATGCAGATTAAGAGCCTGATTGGTTAAATCTAATGAAATATAGGGGGATTTCTATGCCAAATGATATTCAAATCTCGGAAGAGAATATTAAATTAACCGATTTATTAGATGTCGAAATGCTGCAAAGAGTGCAGGATGCTTTTGCAAAAATGACAGGACTTGCCGTTATCACTGTTGATGCCGACGGCATACCTGTTACGAAGGGCTCAAATTTCTGCTCTTTCTGCTCTTTATATAACCGCAACTCACCGCTAGGCGCCTTCCGCTGTCAAAGCTGTGATGCTAGCGGAGCAAAGCTTGCCTTAGAAGCAGGAAAACCTGTTTCCTACACCTGCCATGCCGGTCTGGTTGAGTTCGCAGCTCCGATTCTAGCCAACGACACCATGATTGGTTACTTTGTCGGCGGTCAGGTTCGCACTGCCCCGCCTAATGTTGCCAGCATTTTGCAAGCCGCAAGAGAAATCGGCGTAGATGCCATTGCCTATCTGCAGTCAGCCCTCAATGTACCAACCATCAGTCAGGAAGAAATCGACAGAGCCGCCGCCTTTTTATACACCATAGCGGACGTAATCTCCAGCATTACCTATCATCGTTACATCATGCACAAGGCTAATGTGGAAATCGAGCGTACTGCCCAACTCAAATCTGACTTTCTTGCCAATATGAGTCACGAAATCCGCACTCCTATGAATGCGGTTATTGGCATGGCTGAAATGGCGCTTCGTGAGGAAATGTCACCTGCTGCCAGAGACTACATCCAGCAGATTAAAACCTCCGGAAAGAGTCTGCTCACTATCATTAATGATATCCTGGACTTCTCCAAGATTGAATCAGGTAAAATGGATATCATTCCGGCAAACTATGCTCCCTGCGACCTGATTAGCGACATTTCCAATGTAATCAGTACTCGTATCGGCGAAAAGAATATCGAGTTTTTATTAGATATTAATCCAACGCTTCCTTGCCAGCTCTATGGTGACAATATCCGTATTAAGCAGGTAATTACAAATATTAGCAATAATGCAATTAAGTTCACCGAAAAAGGACAGGTTGTATTAAAAATGGATTATGAGAGCCTGTCTGCAGACGAAATTATGCTCAAGGTTTCCGTTGCAGATACAGGTATCGGTATTCACAAGAAGGATATCGAAAAACTCTTCGAATCCTTCCAGCAATTAGACAGTAAACGAAACCGTAATGTAGAAGGAACAGGCCTTGGGCTTCCTATTTCACGTAAGCTCTTAACTCTTATGGGCGGTGATATGGAAATCGAAAGTGAGTATGGCTCCGGCAGTACCTTCTCCTTCTATTTGCCTCAAAAGGTTGTAAATTCAGCTGCCTGTGTAAATCTCACCACCGACACTTCAAGCATCAAAGCAGCATACTTAATTACGAACCCATACCTGAAAGCTCAATTGGAACGCGACTTTGCACGTTTAGGCATAAACAGTCTTGAATACAGTAAGAAATGTGATATGAATTCTCTTGACAAAGACAAACCAAACTTCGTCTTTGTAGGTAGTGCTCTGATTCCTAAAAAGGTACATGAATATGCTGCCAAACATCCCGACATTACCTTCGTTCATATGATTGCTTACCATGAAGCTGCTGAGTCTGATTTAGATAATTTGATTATCTTGAAAAAGCCTGTTATGCCGCGCACCTTAGCCGCCATATTTAATCACGAATATCAGGAAAACGAAGACTCCGGCAAAACAGAGAGTACCTTATTCGACTTTTCGGCTCCGGATGCCCAAGTTTTAATTGTTGATGATAATCCGGTTAACCTTACCGTTGCAAAAGGCTTAATTGAACCGCTCAATATGCAGGTAGATACTGCATTAGATGCTCATGCCGCCTTAGAATGCATCGAACAGAAAATGTACGACGTCATTTTCATGGACCATATGATGCCTGAAATCGATGGTATAGAAGCCACCCATTTAATTCGAAGCTTCCATCCTAACTATGCATCCGTCCCTATTATTGCTTTTAGTGCCAATGCCGTGGAAGGAACTAAGCAGATGTTTTTGGAAGAAGGCATGAACGATTTTGTGGGTAAGCCCGTTGAAGTCGGTGAGCTCGTATCCAAGCTAAAACAGTGGTTGCCTTCCGAAAAGATACTCCCGGCTTCCGGTACACCTAAGAAGCAAAAGAAAGCCACCGCTTCGCAGGAGCTGCCTCATATTGAGGGATTGGATGTACAGGCTGCCGTTCAAATGCTGGGTGACGCTGAATTCTATATGGAAATCCTAAAGGATTATTACCAGCTGATTGACCAAAAGACCTCTGTTATCATGGAATCCCTTCAGTCTGAGGACTGGAACCGCTATACGATTGAGGTCCATGCCCTAAAGAGTTCCTCTAAGCAAATCGGTGCCATGGAATTATCCGGTATTGCTGCTGAACTGGAGGCTGCGGGCAAAAATCTGGATTTAAAATACATCCACGATAACAATGAACTATTAATCAGCAAATACCATCTCCTGCAGGATACGCTAAAGAAGATATTACCGGCAAAAGAAACCAAAAACGCTAAGGCTTCAAAATCAAATGCCGATACAATACCAAAGAATTTACTGCTTAGCAGCTTTGCGCAAATAGAAGATGCCATCAGTAATCTTGATACCGATGCCCTCGAAGCAATTCTTGGACAGCTTGGAGACTATCACTATCCTGCCAAACAGGAAAAACTCTTAATCAAACTAAAAGAAGCCGTTGACGGTTTCGATTTTGAGGCCTGCGAAATATATCTGGCAGAATGGAAAACACTTGCAAACACAAACTAAAAGAAGTACAATAAGCAAAATATATACTTAATGTGCGAAAATTCTTTTATAACAGATAGGGTGTGAAACATGAACAAATATAACCTTACAGAGTACATAGGAAAACCGAATGATTTGATTATGTATTATGGAAAAACATCCTTTAAACCGGGATTATATTTTGAAAACGGAGACGAGCATTTTTATCATTTTATTGGTAAGAATTCCTGCTACTCTATATTGGATTTGCTTCATCCTGATGATGTAGCTACCTTTGAAGATGCTGTCAAAGAGCTTCCAAACAGTCAACCGCAATGTCTGATAGCCCGTGTCAAGAATGCTAACGGCTTATACCGTTGTCTCTATCTTGAGCTGAACTACAACGGTGTGATGTTTGACGACTTTGCTTCCTTTGATATGGAGTTCTGCGATATCATCGCTATTAAGGACCGCTATGTGATTTATATGCGTCTGATGAAGAAATATCGCCACTTTATGAGTCTGGCTTCCTGTCTCTACTTTGAGTACGAATACAAGACCGATATATTCAAGATTTATCAGTATATGAATACCAAGAGTATCCCGCTCTTTAGTGGCAAAATGTCTGAGATTAGTCAGGACATCCTGGCAGAAACAAGCATCCCGATGCTTTCAAAGGCTGAGATTAATGTATTTTATGAGCATTTGCTCAATAAGTCCAATCTCTTTGATGTTACAGTTGACTTATCACTCTTTGACCCGACAACCCCATATAAACGTTGCCGGTTCAAAGGCAAAAGTATGTACATCAAAGATGTAAAGTCTCTTGCCATTGGTATCATAGAACCTATCGATAGACGTCAGGAGAACAAAGAAAATTATTTCTTGTCAGATAGTGCTTTAGACCCAGGTACGGGCTTACTGAACAAAAGAGCCATCAACGAATACACCATTTCCAAATTATCTGAGATTGCCGAAAAGAATGGCAGTTGCTATCTTGCTGTGATGGATGTTGATGATTTTAAGAACGTAAACGATACCTTTGGCCATATGTTTGGCGACGAAGTGCTTGCCCGCGTATCCGAAATTATTACAAGTGTACTGACAGAGCGTGGTGTGGTTGGACGTTTTGGCGGCGATGAGTTTATGATATTCTTCGAAAATGTATCTAATGAGGAAGATTTGAGAAGAATCATGTCCACCATTAACAAGCATATTAACTGGGCATTTAACAATTCCAAGGAAGGCTTAACAGTTACGACCTCCTGTGGTATCGCCAAATTCCCGGATGATGGCTTAACCTATGAAGAATTATTCCAAAAGGCGGACCACTCATTATACATAGCCAAAGCGAAAGGAAAGAACCGCTATATTATCTATGACAAGAACAAGCACGGTGCCGTCAAGACGGAAGAGGTCTCTAACCATAAGCTCGGTATCAAAGCTTCCATGGGTGAAGATAAGAAAGCAATTGCACTTTCGGAAATGATTCTTGGTTTACACCGCGACGGAACCAACGCACTTATGTGCACGCTGGACCAGATGCGTGATTATTTTGATATCGACGGAATTGCCATTTATATGGGACCGGAGCTAGAGCGTACCTATGCACTCGGAAAATATATCAATCCTATCAAGAAGCTGAGCTTCATGTTTGATTCGGATTATCAGGAGTTCTTTAACGAACAGGGAATATTTACAGAGAATATCAACCGTCTGGAGATGAAGGTTCCTGATGCCTTCCACCAGTATGAGCTTCAGGAAACAAAGAAAATCATCCAGTGTGTCCATTACACAAATGGCATTCCGGATGCTGTTGTATCCTTTGACTTCTTCAATCGTTCTCCTAAGTCCGGTGCTACAGATTTGGGATTCATCACAATTATCGGAAGACTCATGGCTGAAGTTGCTGCAGACAGTCTAACACATTAAACGAATGTCAAAACGCCCACAGATTAGATTCTACACTAATCTGCGGGCGTTATTTTATACCATTCTATCCTTCTGCAACAGGACTTCTCTTAGCTGATTTCTCCTGATGCAACATTTTATATATCTCTTCTGTTGCCAGCCTTGCTTTAGCCACCACATCTTTATTTGTCTTCGGGAAACAATAATAAAGTGCATTATGGTCTCCGATTCCGATAACATCTCCCAGCTGATACCAGTAGAAGTCCGAATTCAAGGTGTAGGATGTTTTTGCCTTCTGTATGTAATCCAATGCTCCCTCACAGCCTGTCAAATGAAAACCGTCCATTGTATGCTTAAGCATACCTTCTCCAACACGATAGATACACTTAGAATTCACAAGCATACAGATATCCACCGGCAGCTCCATATGATAAACTCCTTCCAAAATCTCCTTGCGCACACACTCTCTTTCCCAACGATACCAGTCCGGAATATGGGAAAATTCTGTTTCTCCCTTCACTGCCTTAATATGACCAAACTCTGTCAGTTCATACTGCTTACCGCAATGACCGCACGAAATCATAATTCCATCACCATGCATATGCTCTTCCGAAAGACATGACGGACATTTGTACAATAATCTGTTTAGAAAATCTGCTCTAAACTTCTCTCGGATACGAACCTTATTCTCCTGCTGCCATTTAAAGTTATCAAAAGAAAAGCACTGTTGTATCACTTCGTTGATTTCTGCTGCCGTCTTCTGCCCCACCTCCTCAGGAGACAAGACATACTCAACCTTCGCCGTTACCTTTACCCTGCGCTTTTGCAGATTGTTATATAACGGGTCCTTGCTATACGCACCATAGGTCGTTATCATCACTACCGGTACTCCCAATAGCTTCACACATTTTCCAAGGACATCCGGCAGCACTGTTGCCGTACCATCAAAGCTGTATCCTGCCTCAGGATACATCAGCACCGAGGACTTGAGCGTCTTGAGAGCATACACCATATCCTTTACCAGCACAGAATCCGTCACAAACTTCCTTGTCGGAATACAGCCAATCAGTCTCATCAACCATTCCTTACCGAGCAAACCGTCTGTTGTACATATGATATTTAACGGTCTTGGTCCCATGACCGCCTCTGCAATCTCCAAATCCACAAAACTGGAATGATTCATCAAAATCAGACAAGGCTCATCCTTACCAAGCTTCTCCATGCCAATACGTTGACACTTGAATCCATCAAAAATAAGCATCACTGAAGAAACCAACTTCAGGAGTACCCTTATCGGAAGTATCGGCTTTATCGGCTTACGGTGCCTTGGACGCTTCAGTGCCATCACTTCCCCGTAGCTCTTTATTTTCACCTTTGTTCTCACTCTATCCCCTTACCTTTCTGTTTATCAGAAATGACTAGCGCTTCTATCTGTAGTCATCTATCGAAAGATTCCTCGTTTTCATCATACCATTATTCAGTATATTTGACAAAAAGAATATACAAAAAGCCTGCCGGAATTCTTTTCCAATTCCGACAAGCCCTTATACAGATGCCTTGTTCTGATTATCTGTTTACACAAAATGCGTTCATGCTCGGATATACCGCTGACGCACCAAGCTCCTCTTCAATTCTAAGAAGCTGATTGTACTTTGCCACACGTTCTGTTCTGCTTGGTGCACCGGTCTTAATCTGACAGGTATTTAATGCCACTGCCAAATCTGCAATTGTAGTATCCTCTGTCTCTCCCGAGCGATGAGAAGAAATCGCTGTATAGCCCGCCTTATGAGCCATCTTAATCGCCTCTAATGTCTCTGATACAGAGCCAATCTGATTGAGCTTAATCAGGATGGAATTACCTGCCTTGCACTCGATACCCCGTGAAAGCCTCTCCGTATTTGTTACGAATAAGTCATCACCTACAAGCTGAACCTTATCACCAAGCTCTCTTGTTAGCTCCTGCCAGCCTTCCCAATCCTCTTCATCAAGCGCATCTTCAATAGAGATAATCGGATACTTTTCAACCAACTGCTTCCAGTGTGCAATCAGCTCCGAAGACGTGAACTTTGTCCCTGCCTTAGGCAACACGTACTCCCCCTTCTTAGAACCCTTCCACTCACTGGAAGCTGCATCCATAGCAATCATGAAGTCCTTGCCGGGTTCATAGCCCGCATTCTTAACAGCCTCTAAAATATACTGAATCGCCTCCTCATCACTGGCAAGGTCCGGCGCAAATCCTCCCTCATCACCTACAGATGTAGCAAGTCCCTTAGACTTTAATAATGCGGCTAACGCATGGAATACCTCCGCACACCAACGAAGTGCTTCCTTGAAGCTGTCCGCCCCCACCGGCATAATCATAAACTCCTGTACATCGACTGTATTTGCCGCATGTGCTCCACCATTTAAAATATTCATCATAGGAACAGGTAAACGATTCGCATTTACACCGCCAAGGAAGCGATATAAAGGCATATCCAATGCCTGTGCTGCTGCTCTGCATACTGCAATCGAAACTGCAAGAATTGCATTTGCACCCAGCTTAGACTTGTCCTTTGTTCCATCAGCTTCAATCATCGCCTTATCGATTGCATAGATATCAGAGGCATCCATTCCTACAATCGTATCGTTAATGATTGTGTTAATGTTATCAACTGCCTTACTGACACCCTTACCTAAATATCTTGATTTATCCCCATCTCTAAGCTCTAACGCTTCAAACTCACCTGTAGAAGCTCCACTTGGCGCTGTACCTCTTGCTACCGTTCCGTCCATCAGTGTAACTTCTGCCTCAACTGTTGGATTTCCTCTGGAATCCATGATTTCTCTACCAATTACCTTCTCAATCTGCAAATAATTCATTTCTACTCTTTTCCTTTCCCGGCATTACTCCCTTAATCCGTATCATGATATGTTTTAGCAATAAGAAGTATGAACATTTTTTGAAAACCTAAACACACTCGTCTCAACTTCTATATTATTTTCCTTTTTGAACACATTTCTTTTTCTACACAAAGAGCACTTTCGTGTCTCAGGTGTTTCTTGTTATTCCATTTAATTGACTGACTTTTTCAAGAGTAGTAAAATAATAATGTATGGGGAGTATACATTCATGCACATGGAGGTATACAAAATGAATATTACAAATCAAATGATTCAACATATCAGGAGCATCGGAATTGCCATCTTTTTATTTGCAATCCTTCTTGTACAAGCAAATTTTGATGTTTATGCTGCTTCCTACACGGTATCTGAGACAAATACTACCTTATATACTGTAGAGCAGACAATCTGCTATGTTGATGCCGATGAACAATCACAGGCAGTTACAGTATTAGATATCGGTCTTCCGATTCAGGTAACAGGCATTACTTCTAACGGTTGGTTTAGAATTGAGTTGGGTGGAACTTACTACGTCAAAGGAACTGCTCTTGGTGCTATTGAGCAAGAATCCGTTACCACATCAACTGTCCCGACTTATACACCTCCTGTTTATCAGGACGCTTATATTGTTACCGTTAATTCTATTGCGGAAGCACAAGCTGCAGTCTTTACCGGATTGCAGTTACATGCCGGCTATATAGAAATTACCATACCTTATATTCCGGATGATGTACGAACCAACAAACTATTTAACTATGCACTTAACATCAGAACCTATTCTCATGCAAGTGCACCCGGTGCAGGGATTTCCTATAAAGTGGGTTACGGTAGAAGTTCCAATGGTTCCAAAACCCGATATTTAATGACTGTAGACTACTACAGCACCATTGAAGAAGAAATGTTAACAGACGCCATGATAGAACAGCTACTTCCTACCTACAATGTCGGCAGCGATTACGATAAGATAAAAGCTGTTCATGACTTTATCTGCAATCAAAACGTGTACTCATACGAAACCGCTAATGAAGTACCGGGATATGATTTTGCCTCAGCTTATGATGTTTTATTCCACGGACAGTCTATGTGCTCCGGATATGCCTTAACCTTCCAGCGTTTTATGGATAGAATGAATATCCCATGCTATTGCTACGTCACACGCGTAAATGGTATAGGCCATATGCTCAATATTGTTCAATTAGATGGACAATGGTATACAGTAGACTGTACGCATGATGACCAAAAACAAGGATTTGTCTATACTTATTTTCTTAAAGGACAGTCCCGTTTCGGCGAACAGATTGCGAAGCAGGGAATTCTGCTAAGTCCTACAGATTATAAGAGACCATATTAATATTTTCACATATGGATACGATTTGATGATGTGAAATACATAATATCCCCCGACATGAAATCTTTATGTTGGGGGATTTTTGACATCTCCTTCAATGCTTGTTATACTTTTCGTGAAATAAGAAATTGCTCTAAACAGCATTGCTTTTATGATATTGGAAAGGATATTTTTCATGAAAACACTTTATGTATCCGACTTAGACGGAACGCTCCTAAGAAGCGATGAGCGTACCTCAGACTATACCAACCAAAAGTTAAATGAACTTACCAAACAGGGTATGCTCTTTTCCTATGCCACTGCCCGTTCTCTGATTACGGCACGCAAGGCTACCGTAGGATTGAATGCCAAGATACCGCTTATTGTGTATAATGGTTCGTTTATCGTTGACAATGCCACGGGCGAATTACTGCTATCCAACTTCTTTGATACAGATATTCGCGAAACCTTGCAGGATTTACTGGCACATGACATTTATCCTTTGGTTTATTCCTACAAGGATTCTGTGGAACGTTTTTCTTTTATTCCCGATAAATGTTCCCGGGGGCTTACAGACTTCTTAAACACACGTAAGGGCGACCCACGAACACATATTGTATCTTCTGAAGAAGAGTTGTTTGATGGCGAAATCTTCTATATGACCTGCATAGATGAAGAAGAAAAGCTGAAGCCCTTCTATGAGAAAAATAAGGATAAATACCACTGTATCTTTGCACGTGATATCTATAGCAATGAACAATGGCTGGAATTCTTACCCGTAACTGCCTCCAAAGCAAACGCAATTAATCAATTAAAAGAATATCTTGGCTGTGACCGTGTGGTTGCCTTTGGCGACGGCAAGAATGACATCTCCATGTTTGAAATCGCTGACGAATGCTATGCTGTTGAGAATGCCGCACCCGAGTTAAAGGCACTGGCAACAGGGATTATTGGAAGCAATAATGAGGATAGTGTAGTGAAGTGGTTAGAGAATGATTTTCTTAAAAACGGTAAAAGCGGTGCATAAAAGGAGCAGATTTATCAATCTGCTCCTTCTTTACTCTAATGCGGAAGATGGGACTTGAATGAATTTGTTCCTCAAAAAACACGATAGAAAGGGGCTTTTCAGCACATCATCTACGAGTGTAACAAACTTCCGCAAGACTTTTGCAAAATGTAGTTTATTTAATGCTCCACAAAATACTATCAATTTTCTTTACGCTTGTTATATTTTTATAGTCAGGCATTACATTATCAAAAACATTTATACATTCTTTAGCTTTTTCCGTCTGTAAAAAATCGTCATACCATTTTTCTATATCTGAATATAGTACAATAGCATTTTTCAGCCTTTCTTGTTTGGTTGTACCGACTAACTCCAAGTTTAAATTCTGAACTACATATCTGTCCCAGATTGGTTTATCTGGATATATCGTTGCAAACATCTTACTCGAAAATGAAGGTTCGATATTTCCTGTACAATTGTATAAATATGTAAGAATACTTTCAAATGTTGGTGTCGCATTCTTTACATACTCAAAATACTCATAATATACCTTTCGCCATGCTTCATTTCGTCTAACCAGATAAAATCCATTAAACGTTCTTTGAAAAACATCATCTGTGGACACATTCGTTTTTCTTACCTGCTCCATGATGAATTGATATTTATCAAGTCCCATACTTGATGCTAATCTTTCTTGAAAAACTTTATTAACATCAAAGTTTATATCCATTATTTATACCTCTATACTTTCTCATTTGTTTTTTACAATAGTTATCTATTTTTCTTTTAAAATATACTTAATAGGATTTTGCTCACCTTTTTTGTAAAAAGATGTCACACTTTTTCCAACATATTTTTTTCTGATACTATCATCAGCAACTTGTCCAACAAATTCAAATCTCTTTCCCTCAACATCATGCATGATCATATCCTCTGATACAGGAATTGAATTATATGTTGTATGTGCTGGGAACCAACTAGCAATTTTATAAACTTCAAGCACAAGACCTTCATAAATTGCAAAAGCATATTCTACCTGTTTTACTCTGTCCTCGTTCACTTTCCATGAACGTCTGGTTTGGTCATATAACTGAAAATCTGTCATGCCATAATGAAAACCATTTACCTTAATAAACATAACACTTTCTGTAATATCTTCCCTACTCAACTCATCTCTGTTAAATCTATTATATAATTCATCAACATCAATTCTTCCATACATTGCAGAATGATGTCCTTTTTGTATATTAGTAAGGTTTTCTATCCCTATAAGGTCAATAGCGGCCGCTTCAACTTTAAGAGCTGTTTCTTCATCAACACCAAAAATAAGTATTTCAATTATTGGCATTTTGCCTTGTTCTTTCAATTCTTGTATTTTCTTTATTTTTTCAGTATCGCCCTCTTGAAAAAGAT
>SVFJ01000093.1 GCA_015056925.1 Lachnospiraceae bacterium
ACCGATTTCTCGGCTTTGTATCCTGTGACTATCTCTAATCACATTTACTGTTTTTAGGTTTTGTTCTCTGAACAATTCTTTATTAAGAATTTTCAGGGTTGCATTACTGTTTATTTGTCAAGGTACATTCATTATTAAATCCATCTTCATGTTAAAGATGTAACGGAGAAGATGGGATTTGAACCCATGCGCCGCTGTTAACGACCTACTCCCTTTCCAGGGGAGCCCCTTCGGCCAGCTTGGGTACTTCTCCAAGCTCATTACTTGGTTTTCACTTTTACATTAAAAAAGTGAGCGGAGAGGGTGGGATTCGAACCCACGCGCCCTTGCGGACAAACGGTTTTCAAGACCGCCTCGTTATGACCACTTCGATACCTCTCCAAGTTATTTAGTTTTTTGCAACCACCTCAATCAGCAGCGCAAGATTTATTATACATATTAGCTTGCGTTCTGTCAACAACTTTTTTTGCTTTTTTAAAAGTTTTTTTGAAGCTTGCTTTTGTTGCCGTCCGTCGAACGACTACTTGGTTATTATATTTCGGTAAACCCAATATGTCAACAATTATTTTTCATTTTTTTGAAGTTTTTTTGATTTCTGCCTTTTCATAGATAAAGAGAGGTTTTTACGCCTCTCTCTTGTCTAAACAATACTTTCTATCGCAAAAAACTTTCCGCAACATTCAAATCTTCCGGTGTTGTTATCTTAATATTCTGATAAGAGCCTTCTACAAGCTTTACCTTCTTCTTTTCAAAATATTCTACTACCATAGCATCATCTGTAACAAACACTCCCTGTTCTACCAGCTGCTGCTCCTGCTCTATGAGTTTATTATATGCCGCTGCTATCACTTGGTAAGAAAATACCTGCGGTGTCTGCACCTGCCATACTCTTGCTCTTGGCGGTGTCATTTCCACAAATCCATCTTCATCTGAAATCTTAACAGTATCCTTAACAGGCATTCCGACTACACAAGCATCCGTAAGCATTACCTGTTCCAATGCTCGCTCCAATATTTCTGTGGTAATAAAAGGTCTTGCCCCGTCGTGAACAAATACATAATCTGTTGGTTCAGAAATAGCCTTCACCCCATTTGCCACAGAATGATAGCGTTCTCTACCGCCTTCTACAATATCGCTTATCTTGGAAAATCCATATTTTTCAACAATCTCCTTACGGCAGTATTCCTCTTCGCCTTTACCAACTACCAAAATAATATTATCTATAAAAGAATCCTGAAATGCCTTTAGTGAATAATACAAAACAGGCTTACCTGCCAACAAAAGATACTGCTTCTGTACCTTGCTCTGCATTCGCTTGCCCTGTCCTGCTGCCAAAACAATTGCCGTTGTATGTATTGTCATATCCTGACACAACCTTTCCTTCAAAAGTTATCTTTCACCCAGTCTTAAATTAGGAACTGCATTCAAATCGTATCCGTCTCTTTTGCCCTTCATATAATCATAGTAACCTGCAACACCTATCATTGCCGCATTATCCGTACAATAAACGGGTGATGGGTGATAAAAATCTATTCTACGCTTTGCACATTCCTTTTCAAATGCTTCACGAAGGCTTGAATTGGACGCAACGCCGCCTGCAATGGCAAACTTATGGAAGCCGTATTCCTTTACTGCTTCAAGCGCATGCTCTACCAGTACATCTATAACAGCCTTCTGGAAAGAAGCTGCTACATCTGCACGATTCACTTCTATATTCTTCATTTCGCAAGAATTGAGATAATTTAAAACAGCTGACTTCAATCCGCTAAAGCTAAAATCATAGTTAGACTCTCCTACCTTTGCACGTGGAAAATGAATTGCCTCCGGATTGCCTTCTTTAGACAGCTTATCTATCTTTGGTCCGCCCGGATATCCAAGTCCTATGGCTCTTGCCACCTTATCAAAAGCTTCTCCTGCTGCATCATCTCTGGTTCTGCCAAGAATCTGATACTCGCCATAGTCATTCACCACTACCAGATGCGTATGACCGCCCGAAACAACAAGACACGCAAACGGTGGCTCTAATTCTTTATTCTCTATATAATTCGCACTGATATGTCCTTCAATATGATGTACACCAATCAAAGGCTTCCCTGTCGCAAAGCTGATTGCCTTTGCCGCAGAAACGCCCACTAACAAAGCACCTACAAGTCCCGGACCATAGGTTACTGCAATTGCAGTAATGTCATCCATTGTCACATGGGCCTCCTCAAGTGCCTCTTCGATTACCTGATTAATCTTCTCAATATGCTTTCTTGATGCAATCTCCGGTACAACACCACCATATAATGTATGCAATGCAATCTGTGAAGAAATGACATTAGACAGTACTTCTCTGCCATTTTTAACAACCGCAGCTGCCGTTTCATCACATGAGCTTTCAATTGCCAATATCAGTACATCTTTGTTTTCCATGATAAATTCCTTTCCAACAATACGCCTATACCAACGGCATAGGCGCATCCAAATCTTTATTTTGTCTCAGGCACCTCGAAGCCAAAAATCTTCCAGTGTCCTGTTTCAGACTCTTTTCTTAATACAAATAAATGTTTTGAGGTTGAATACTCTGCTTTTGACTTTATTGTATAATCACAATAAAGCTGCGCCATCTCATCACCATCTATCTCGTAAAACTCTACATCCGTACTTGAAGATGGTGTAAACGTAGTAATCGAATACCCTTCATCCTTAAAACTTATGACATCTGCTTTCAAATCCACAATATATTCATCTCTTGGATTGATTGCCAAAAGCTCTGTATCAAAAAGAGCCAGCAGTTTATCTGCCATTTGTTCGAGTTGTTCGTCCGTATATTCTTCATTGTGAAGACACTTAGTTACTTCACTATAATACTTTACTACTTCCTTCGGCGTCGGCGGATAGTTTGTGTCCAGATTCTTCAGCAATACATTCTGTACCGCTGTCGGCACATAATCATCCTGTGTCTGCTCCATCCTGTTAGACATATGAAAATAATATGCCAGAAGCAACACTGCCATCAACACTACAACTACAATTCCTACCTTTTTCTTCCCCATAATACTCCACCTTTCCTTTCCCTTTGTTACACTTCTCCTTTGTTATGCTTCTTCATCCTCAAACAATAATTCTTCACTTCTTCCGTCCTTTGCAATATAGGTTTCAGGGAAAATCGCCCTTACTTCCTTGGTATATTCCTCCGGTCTGGTCAGTGATGGTGAATAATGTGTCAGCCACATCTTCGCCACATTTGCTTCCTTCGCCATCTTGGCTGCTTCATAGAAGGTCATGTGCTTGTACTCCTTGGCCTTATCCTTCTTATCCGGCTCTCCATACATTCCTTCACATATGAAAAGGTCTGCATTCATGGCATTACGCACAATTCCTTCTGTCGGTCTTGAATCCGTACAATAAGTAACCTTGAGCCCCTTTCTTGCCTCACCCATTACCATATCAGGCGTATAGGTTCCCTCGGGCAGCTCTATGGTCTCTCCCTTTTGCAAGCGGTTCCAATAACGTCGGTCAAGCCCAAGCGCCATTGCCTTATCCAGCTGGAACTTGCCCTTTCTCTCTATTACAATATTATAGCCATAGCAGGTAACGTTGTGATTCACTCTGAAGGCTTCAATCCGAAATCCATCAAACTCAAAGCTCTGCTCCGGCTGTGTAATCTCCATAAACTGTAACTCAAAAGGAAGCTCCGGCGCAATCACTCTAAGCGCATTCACTACCTTCGTCAGTCCCTTGGGTCCAATCATAAGAAGCGGTGTTGTCTTCTCTGCATTCCCCATCGTCAAAAGCATCCCGGGTAACCCCGCAATATGGTCTGCATGATAATGGGTAAAACACATAATATCAATGGGCTTAGGGCTCCATCCCTTCTCCTTCATTGCTACCTGCGTTCCCTCACCGCAATCTATCAATATACTTGTTCCGTTGTAGCGTGCCATCATTGATGTTAGCCATCTGTACGGAAGCGGCATCATACCGCCTGTTCCTAATAAACATATATCCAGCATTTAATTACCATGTCCCTTTCTAAATTTGCCTTATATGGCTAATTGGGGCTGTCTGCACTTCTTTTCCACATAATCAGTGCATCATCTGTCGGCTTTTGATAAAAACTCTTACGCACACCCTCTGTTACAAAGCCATTACGCTCATACAGTCTGATTGCAGACTGATTCTGACTTCTTACCTCTAAGGTATAGTCCAAAATACCGCGCTCTGACCCTAATGCAAACATTGACTTTAACAAGGCATCCGCAATCCTTTGTCCACGATACTGCTCGTAGACCGCAACATTGGAAATATCTCCTTCACCGACAATCTCAGACATCATACAGCCGCCGACAACCTCATCCCCGCATACGGCGACCAGATAAACTCTGTCCGAACGTGTTAATATATCTTCAAAATCCTCGCGTCTCCAAGGCATGGAAAAACAGCTCTGTTCCAAATCAGTCACCGCATCCACATCCTCTGACCGCATTTCTCTAATCACTAAGTCACTCATCGTAATCATTGTGCACTTTCCTGCTTCTCATTGCGCTCTCGCTCTGCCTGGGAAAGTCTCAAGTAATCCGGTGCGTGCTCTGCTGCCGTCTCACTGACTCCCTTCGCATAAAGCTGCATACCATAAGTTCCCACGCAGGCTGCTCTTTGACGATTACAGCTTGCAGGCGCAAAGGTATAAGGAACACGAAGCACCTCTGCTATCCTTTCCTTAAAAACAGCCACACCATCTCCCAAGAAAATGACTTCTCTTTCAAAAGAATTTAATGTGTCCAATATCTCCTGTATATCAACAGCACACTGCTCCACTAACGGAAGTAATGTATAGTCATCTGCCTCTGTCTTATCAAACTCGTAAATACCTGTGTATACCTGATTCCTTCTGGCATCCATAAGCGGACATACCAGCTTATCCGTTCCATACAAATTAAATGCCAGTGCCTCTACCGTCGGAACCGGAATAATCGGCTTATCAAGCGCAAGTCCCAAACCCTTAGCGGTTGCAGAGCCGATACGAAGTCCCGTAAAGGAGCCCGGTCCTGCCGCAATGGCAATGGCATCTATCGTAGCTAAATCAAGCTCTGTCATATTGCGAATCTCATCCATCATAGGCATAAGTGTCTGCGAATGTGTCTTCTTATGATTCATGGTATACTCTGCAATTAAATTATCATCCTCTATCACTGCTACTGAAGCTACAAGCCCAGAGCTGTCTAATGCAAGAATCTTCATTCTTCTATTGTTATCCTCCGAAAATCAAAGCCTTTTTCAAGGTCCTTTTCTATTATTATCTTCTTAGCGCTTGCCGGAATAATCTCTTCTATCAAACTTGCCCACTCTATGATACAAAGGCCATCTCCATAGAAATAATCCTCATAGCCAATCTCATCCATCTCTTCTACATCACCGATACGGTATACATCAAAGTGGTAAAAGGGAATCCTGCCCTCTTCGTACTCCTGTACAATGGTAAATGTGGGACTGTTTACCGGCTCTGTAATACCAAGTCCTGCTGCCACACCCTGTGTAAATACCGTCTTACCAACGCCCAAATCGCCATCCAATGTATATACATCGCCTGCCTTTGCACGCTCTCCCAGCTCCTTTCCAAGCTGAAAGGTATCTTCAGGTGTCCATGTTTCTATTATCATATCTTTTCCTTTCTAATCACAAGCTCCATTTCACGAAAGCTTATGAACGAATCTTAACCTTATCAGGCGGCATATGTGTAGAAATCATCTCAATCAATGCCCCCTTCTTATCTCCTAAATCCTTCTTAGGAAAAATAGAAGCTGTCGCACGAGAAGTATACAATATAATGCTACTGCTTGTGGAAACCGCCTTAAAACAACTATCCCAGCTCTGCTGCTCTGTGCTGTCATCCTGCGAAACACTAATCCCTTCGTCCGTCATCTTATAATGAAGAGGCTTCTTGAATGCCGGAGTCATCTGCGCCTGCTGGTGAGCTCTCAAAAGCAGCGTCACAGGTAAATAACCGATAACCACTACTCCTGCTATTAAATATATCGGATAATGATTGGTTAAAAACACCATAATCATAAAAACTCCTGCTATCGTCCCAACAATTCCTGCCATCTTAGAGTAAGTATGATACATCAGATAATCATACAGAACACCAGGGGTAATCTTAACGTCAAATTCTAACTCCATAAAAATACTCCTCTTTTCAATCTCGAAAAAGCACCTGCGGAACACAGGTGCTTCGATATTAACTTACATCGTAATCATTCAGTACCTTCATAATTACGATGCAAAAATCCATTTTATAATTGCTACGCAATGGGATTTTTGCAATACTCAATCATGTTCTTACGGTCTCAGCAGCAAGTGCTTCAACCTACCCTGAACAATTATCTTAATTCCATTATAACGAAAACTTCTTAAAGTGCAAGTACTACTACTTTCCCAGTCTCATGGTAAGAGCTATACGCTTCTTAGCAACATCTACTTCCATTACCTTTACATCTACAATATCGCCTACACTGACTGCCTCCAGCGGATGCTTGATGAACTTGTCCGTAATCTGCGAAATATGAACCAGACCATCCTGATGTACACCGATATCTACGAATACACCAAAGTCTATAACATTTCTTACAGTTCCCTTCAAAATCATGCCAGGCTTTAAATCCTTCATATCTAATACATCACTGCGCAAAATCGGTGCAGGCATATCCTCACGAGGGTCTCTTGCCGGCTTCTCAAGTTCCTTTAAAATATCTGTCAAAGTAATCTCACCAATACCAAGTTCTTCTGCCAGCTTCTTCTTATCCTTAATCTTCTTCTCAAGACTACCTACTGTAATCTCCTCAGCACCTGCTGCCTTAGCTGTGTTCTCAACCTCCATAGTGACACCACCCATAGCTGCTGCCAATGCCTTACCCATAGCAGTATTCGTATTCTTAATGACTACCTGCTTGTGTGGCTTCTTATTCTCCTTCTTAGCAGGCTTTGCCTTGCCCTTATTGGTTGCTGCCTTCTTCTGAAGCTCCTTTACATCTTCCATAGTAAGGTTCAGTTTCTCCAAAAGCTTCTCGGTTGCCTCATAAGACTCAGGATGTACGCTGGTAGCATCCAAAGGATTCTCACCGTCAAGGATTCTCATAAATCCTGCACACTGCTCGTATGCCTTTGGACCGAGCTTTGCTACCTTCAAAAGCTGCTTACGGTTGGTAAACTTACCGTTTGTTTCTCTGTACTCTACGATATTCTTCGCAATTGGCTTAGAAATACCTGAAATATATTCTAATAATGAAGCCGATGCAGTGTTCAAATCTACACCAACCTTATTTACAGAATCCTCAACGACACCATTTAACGCTTCACTGAGCTTCTTCTGGTTCATATCATGCTGATACTGACCAACACCGATAGACTTAGGGTCAATCTTAACAAGCTCTGCCAATGGGTCCTGCAGTCTTCTTGCAATAGATGCTGCACTTCTCTGTCCTACATCAAAGTTCGGGAACTCCTCTGTTGCAAGCTTACTTGCTGAATATACGGAAGCTCCCGCCTCATTTACAATGATATACTGTACAGGTGTATCAAGCTCCTTAATCAGCTCTACAATCACCTGCTCTGACTCTCTGGATGCTGTTCCGTTACCTACGGAAATCAGACTGATTCCATACTTCTTAATGAGCTTCTTAAGCTCTGCCTTTGCTTCCTCGACCTTATTCTGCGGTGCCGTTGGATAAATAACCTTGGTATCAAGAACCTTACCTGTCGCATCTACTACTGCAAGCTTACAGCCGGTTCTGAACGCCGGGTCCCAGCCAAGTACAACCTTGCCTGCGATTGGCGGCTGCATAAGAAGCTGTTCCAAATTCTTACCGAATACAGAAATGGCACCATCCTCTGCCTTCTCAGTTAATTCATTTCTAATATCACGTTCAATCGCAGGAGCAATCAATCTCTGATAGCTGTCCTGTACGGTCTCCTGCAATGCCGGTGTGGTGTTCTCATTCTCAGAGGTAATCACCATCTTCTCAAGATAACGGATAATTCTCTCCTCCGGTGCTTCAATCTTCACTGTCAGGAACTTCTCATTCTCGCCACGGTTGAGTGCAAGTACTCTGTGACCTGCCACCTTGCTTACTGCCTCCTCAAAAGCATAGTACATCTCATATACACTCTGTGCCTTCTCATCCTTAGCTTGAGATGTAATCTTACCCTCTGTAAAGGTTGCCTCTCTGATATATGCTCTGTAATCAGCATTGTCCGAAATCATCTCGGCAATAATATCCATAGCGCCCTGAATGGCTTCCTTCACATTTTTAACGCCCTTCTCTTCATCCACATAGGCTGCTGCCTCTTCAATCAGAGGCTTTGCAGTCTCCTGTGCAAGAATAATATTAGCCAATCCATCTAAGCCCTTTTCCTTTGCAACACTTGCTCTGGTCTTTCTCTTTGGTCTGTACGGACGATACAAATCTTCTACTACTACCATGGTCTCTGCTGCCAGAATCTTAGCCTTTAACTCCTCTGTCAGCATGCCCTGCTCCTCTATACTTCCTAATACCTGCTCCTTCTTCTCTTCCAGATTGCGAAGATACGTTAATCTCTCGTTCAGATTTCTTAATACCTCATCATTGAGGGAGCCTGTCACTTCCTTACGATATCGTGAAATAAATGGAATCGTATTACCTTCGTCGATTAACTTAACTGCGGCTTCTACCTGCCATTTCTCCACGTTTAATTCTTCTTTTAGCTTAAGTATGATATCCATATAATTCATGTCCTTCCTTATCTGTTTTAACTTACACTAATGGCTCTATTATAACGAATTGCGCCCCTTCATTCAAGCGCAAGCGGTCGTTTTTTATTGGCAGTTTATTGTTTTCCCAACGGAAAAATGATAGAATAAATCTGTTCACATAAAAAAGGGAGGAAAATTCATGGAATATACTCAAAAATCTTCATCAGGCAGTACCTTTTCTTCCGTAGCACTGGTATTTGCGATTGCATCCTTATTAACTGTTATGACCGTTTATCTGCCGCTTCTATTAGGTAGTCTTGCCCTTATATTTGCAGTATTGGGCAGAGGAGAACGTCTTAAATTCAATATGACAGAGTGGCTTACCATAGGTCTTTCCACATTTTCCATTATTATCGTACTAATTGCTATGGTTGCGGCACTCTATATACTCTTCATGGAACCTCAATTGATTTTGGATTCCATCGAGATGATGGCACCTATGTTAGAGGAAATCTACGGTGTCACTGCCGAAGAATTGATACAGCAGCTTGAAAGCACATTTCCATTCTTTAACTAACAGAAAGGTATGATATGACTATGTACAAATCAAGAAAAGAACTCAAAGCCCTCGCAAGAAAGCAAATGTAGGGCAGATATAAAACATTAATCGGCGCGGTGATATTACAGGCTGTGATTACTATATTACTGAATACAACCTTGGTCAGCTTATTTCCGTCCAATGATATGCTTAGTAATATCTTCTACTTTATTGGTTTACTTGCCATCGATGCCTTCCTGGGTACTATTATTGCCGGTATGACATTTATCTCCATGGCGATTGCCTGTGGCATGAATTGCAGGGTTGGAGAAGTCTATCGGGCTTTTCAGGCAAATCCCGGTAAAGCTGTATGGCTGCAGCTTCCTGTTGCTATTATTTATATGATTTGCAATCTACCTGCGAATATCATGAGTCTGGTAACCCCTTTAGAAAGTTATATACAGCAGTTCGGTACAATTCTGATATTAAACGGACTTGGAATACTCGCTGCATCCATACTTACACTTCCGTTTACCCTTGTATTTTATATGTACTGGGATTTCCCGGATTATGATGCAAAATATATCCTAAAGCATGGCATGGAGCTCATGAAAGGTAATTACCTGCGCTTCTTTGCTTTACAGCTGAGTTTCCTTCCTTTACAGCTTTTGGCTATCCTATCCTTTGGAATCGGCACCCTTTGGGTTACTCCATATATCAATGTAACCAATGCCAATTTCTATCTTGACCTGATGGCAAAACGTAATAACGAATAACAAACGGGCGATTCGCATCCTATACGAATCGCCCTTACTTATTGCTTATTCATCTCCACCTACAGGCTTAGCACCTGTGCTCTTCCACTTCAAATATGCATTCATAAATCCGTCTAACGCACCATCCATAACTGCATCTACATTACCGGACTCATGCCCTGTTCTGGTATCTTTTACCAGCTTATACGGCTGCATGACATAGGAACGAATCTGGTTACCCCAGCCAATCTCTGTTACCTCACCTCGAATATCAGAAAGCTTCTCAGCATTGGCTTCCTTCTTCAACATATAAAGCTTTGCCTTTAACATCTGCATTGCCTTATCCTTGTTCTGGAACTGGGAACGCTCATTCTGGCACTGCACTACGATGCCTGTCGGAATGTGTGTAATACGAATCGCAGAAGATGTCTTATTGATATGCTGTCCACCCGCACCACTGCTTCGGTAGGTGTCGATACGCAAATCGTCCTGATTAATCTCTACATCCAAGTCCTCTTCAATATCCGGCATAACATCCAAGGATACAAACGAGGTCTGACGCTTACCCTGCGCATTGAACGGGGAAATACGAACCAGTCTGTGTACACCCTTTTCAGACTTAAGATATCCATAGGCATTCTCACCGTTTACCTGGAAGGTAACAGACTTAATACCTGCTTCTTCTCCATCCAGATAATCCAATACCTCAACACTAAAACCTCGCTTCTCTGCCCAACGTGTATACATTCTGTAAAGCATGCTGGCCCAATCACAGCTCTCTGTTCCGCCTGCACCTGCATTCAGCTTCAATATCGCATTGCTATTATCGTATTCATCAGACAAAAGAGTACTGATTCTAATCGTTTCAAAGGACTCGATAAAGCTGTCAAGCTCACTTCGAATCTCTGCAACCATCTCCTCGTCCTCTGCCTCATATGCCATCTCTATCAAAGTCTCGATATCCTCATACTGTGTCTTAAGAGCATTGCCACCCGACACGATATCCTTTAATGACTTTAATTCCTTCATCAGCTTATTGGAACGCTCCGGTTCATCCCAAAATCCCGGTGCCTCCATCTCTCTCTCCAGCTCCTCGATTCGCTTCTCTTTGCTATCAAGCTCAAGTGAATCTCTTACCTCTGCCAATGGCTCCTCATAGGTTTGAAGCTCTTGTTTCATCTGGTCTAATTCTACCATCTCAATACACCACCATTTCCTAAAAATGAATGTGCTTCTAGCACATTCTGCGCCGCAAAAGCGTCGCATTTATGCGACATATTCCTTGCTTTTGCGTGTGCATCCATGCGGAGCTACATATTTGAGTCATAGGAAATTCCTATGACTCAAATATGTCCGTGTCTTAAGCAACACGGACATTATTACACCATATACTTTCAATTATCGCAAATATTGGGGCGTAAGCCACAATTTTGCCAGATGCAAAATCTTCAGTTTATGGATTTTGCAAGATACAAAATCTTCAGTTTAAGGATTTTGTATCTTATTATGACTTACGTCCACAGCACTTCTTATACTTCTCGCCGCTTCCGCATGGACACGGGTCGTTAGGCTGAATCTTGATACCCTTCTTAACAGGTGTCTTCTGAGCGGAGTCATCCTTGTTGGTTCCGGTTACCTTAGCAACCTCTTCTCTCTCTACCCTCTGCTCCACCTTAACATGAAGAAGTAATCTTACAATCTCCGCCTTGATATTCTCAGTCATAGACTCAAACATATCATAACCGCTCATCTTATACTCGATTAACGGATTCTTCTGTGCATATGCCTGAAGACCGATACCCTGTCTTAACTGGTCCATATCATCAATGTGGTCCATCCACTTTCTATCAATTACCTTAAGCAATAATACTCGCTCAATCTCACGAATAGACTCTGCCTCTGCAAACTCTGCCTCTTTGCTCTCATAAAGCTTTACAGCTTCTTCCTTCAACTGGTGCTTTAAGCCATTCTTAGTACGCTTAGTTACTCTGTCTAATGTAACAGGCTGAAGTGGTACACATGGAAGAATGAGAGAATTTAATTCGTTGAAATCCCACTCATCAGCATCCATATCATCATTAATCGCTGTATCTACACCATTCTCAACAATATCTGTAAGCATCTTGTAGATTACGTCACGCATATTCTCGCCATTTAATACTCGACGACGTTCCTCATAGATAATCTCTCTCTGCTCATTCATAACCTGGTCGTACTCTAATAGGTTCTTTCTGATACCGAAGTTGTTCATCTCTATCTTCTTCTGGGCATTCTCGATTGCATTAGATAACATCTTATGCTCAAGCTCCTGTCCCTCAGGAATACCCAAAGTATTAAACATACTAATCAGACGCTCTGAACCGAATAAACGCATCAAATCATCTTCCAATGAAATATAGAACTTAGATACACCAGGGTCTCCCTGACGGCCTGAACGTCCTCTCAACTGGTTATCAATACGTCTTGACTCATGTCTCTCAGTACCGATAATCATAAGACCACCTGCTGCCTTTGCTGTTGCATCAAGCTTAATATCCGTACCACGTCCTGCCATGTTAGTTGCAATCGTAACAGCTCCTGTCTGACCTGCATCTGCAACAATCTCTGCCTCCATCTCATGGAACTTCGCATTCAAAACCTTGTGCTCAATACCCTCTCTCTTAAGCATCTTACTTAACTCCTCAGATGCCTCGATAGTAATCGTACCAACCAAAACAGGCTGTCCCTTGGCATTTGCCTCCTTAACTGCCTCTACGATAGCGTTAAGCTTCTCACGTCTAGTCTTATATACACTGTCCTGCATATCGATTCTGGCGATAGGAAGATTGGTAGGAACCTCAACAACGTCCATACCATAGATATCTCTAAACTCCTTCTCCTCTGTCAATGCAGTACCTGTCATACCTGCCTTCTTTGCATATTTATTAAAGAAGTTCTGGAAAGTAATACTTGCAAGAGTCTTACTCTCTCTCTTAACACGAACCTTCTCCTTTGCCTCAATCGCCTGATGAAGACCGTCAGAATAACGACGTCCCGGCATGATACGTCCTGTGAACTCATCAACTATCATAACCTGGTCATCCTTCACCACATAATCCTGGTCTCTGAACATGAGATTATGTGCACGAAGTGCAAGGATAATATTGTGCTGAATCTCTAAGTTCTGTGGGTCTGCAAGGTTCTCAATCTGGAAGAACTTCTCAACCTTGGCAACACCCTCTGTTGTCAGGTTAATAATCTTGTCCTTCTCATTAACAACGAA
>SVFJ01000094.1 GCA_015056925.1 Lachnospiraceae bacterium
TGAATCACTATCCCTAAGAGTGGCCTTAAAACTTTCGATATATTGATTCATCAAAACCCCTCCTTTTTATTGATACTCGAAATTTATGCTCTGCATAAATTTCCATGTAAAAAATCTTCGGTTTAAGGATTTTTTACATTGTCCTCCTCTTAGTTATAGTAGAATGTTCTCTTCTGGATAAAGCCAACCACCACTACAAGAATCACGCAGGTGATAATCGTACTAACCAAACTGAATACTGAGCTTAATCCATAATCAAACTGCTTAAATGCCGTATTATACGCAAGTGTTACAACCTCACTCTCTGTAAAGCTGTCTACGATGGTGTACACCACATTGGTAATGATATGCGGCATTACCATCGGGAAGGTAATCTTCCAGAAGGTCTCATAGCCTGTCGCACCCTCAATCTTGGCTACCTCATAAAGAGAACCCGGGATTGACTGCAATGCTGCTATGAAAATAATAATCTGTACTCCCGAAGCAGAGATAATATCATTAATTCTCTGTACAGCTGCCATTACATAGTCCAGTAATGCAACCGGAAGTCCCAAATCCATGAACAAATCCACAAAGTAATCGATACTGACTACCGCTCCTGCACCGCTGGCTCCGCTTGAAAGCTCAGATGACATGGTAGAAATACCACCTGACATCATTGCCTCTGACAACTCCATTGCTGACTGAATCGCACTGGAATTGAAGATAATCGGCAGGAAGAAAATGGCACGCACCAAGAATCTTCCCGGGAATTTCTTATTCAGCAGCATCGCCATAAACAAGCTGAAGAATGTAATTAACGGTACATCCACCAGCATGTTACCGATAGATGTTGTCAATATCTGCTTAAATGTTGCATGTGCGCGAAAGGCATAGATAAAATTATCAAAGCCTACCGACTGCAACGCATATCCGCCTACATTCGGGTCCATGGACAGCTCCGAGAAAGAGAACTGAACCGTCATAATCAAAGAACGGACATAAAATACAAGAAATCCAAACAGCCACGGAAGGATAAACAAATATCCGCTTCTCATACGCTTCTGAATAAGGGTCATTTTCTTTGTCTTTACTTTACTCACTTAATTTCCCTCCATTCTGTAGCTTCCTGCCGGAATCTCTATTCCGCCGGCTGTTTTTGTTTCATCATTATAATTCAGATAAATAGTTACACCATTGTCATAGCTTACCTTGCGAACTCCCTCTTCGAGAATCTCATGGTCTATCATCTGCGCACCGCTTACATGCTGCAATGCCTCATTTACCTGGCCGTAGATTTCTACCGCTTCATTCTTCCATACCTCATAGGTTGTTGCATAATAGCGGTTAAGCGCTGTCTTCTTCATCTCGCTTGACTCATCCCAGGTAAATACATAGTGTGGTGCTGCACCGTACTCTATCATGTTCAGTACAATGCCCGTCATATCCTCTGCATCATAGAAGTTAAGGAGTGATGTAGAGTAATCAATACATCCGTGAATAATCATCTCATATAACGGAATATCCTCATCCACGATAAAGTATTCATTATCAGAAATTGGTGCATTGATAATATCTGTTAAATATCCAAAGCTGTAATCATTTGCTGAATCAGCCATCAGATTCTTACCTGTATCTTCAAGTGTATCCCACTGTCCAAGTACAATTTCAAGTGCTTCTTCTCTGTCAATGATATTGGTTCTCTTCTTATCTGAGCTTAAGTAATTACCTAAGTCTCTAAGAGCAATGCCTTCAATATCATATTTGTTTACCTTATTCGTAAATTTTTCCACATATCTTGGCAGATACTTTGGAGAAAGAATATCGTATAGATTCTCCATATATCCAAGTCCTGAGGTATTACGAAGTGTAGTCGGATTAATCAGACCAAAGCCTGCTACATATCCTGCACCGTAATATCTTGCACCCTCTGCCTCATAGTTAAAGCCATCATCTGCGTAAGTTACCTTCTGCAATGCTACGTCTGCATAGAAGCGTCCGCCATTTGCCTTAACGGTATTGCTCAGTGACTCAAGTCCCTTCACACCGCCAAGCTTTGAAGTTACCCACAGGCGGTCTACCGCATCATGATAGAAGCCTTTATTCATCCAGCCCTGATAGTTCATTACCTGATTGGTAATACCAAGGCTTGCAAGCTCAGTTGAGATTGTCTCTGCCTCCTCAAAGGTAGTCATTGCAAAGTTTCTAAGGTACTGTACACCTAGGAAATGAGCTGTTTCTCTTACGCCACCGATGATATCGTAGTAGAAAGGAATATCTCCTGTTGCATTTCCTGCTGTTAATACGCCATCCTCAATCAGTTTTGCACGATAGTAATTTGCAAGTCCTGCATAGCCCTTGTTCTCTTCTGTTAAGAAGCTGTATCTTACAGTAAGATTTGCATCATACATATCAGGCTCTAATACATATACATCCGTAATTGCGTCTCCGAACATTGATAAATTATCTGCTGTTCTCAATACGAAGGTCGGGTATACATAGTTGTACTCATTGTACACTCCCGCAACACCGGCTGTCAGATTCGCAAGTGTCTTACCATCCTCAATCACTGCCAGTACACTGCTGTTCTCTCTGCAGATACCGAATAACGGAAGTCTTGCTGTATCTGCAATATCTGTTGTTGTGTAGTTTACTGCCAATGGGTCCATATCATATATGTACTGTGAGTAGTTGGCTGCCTTAAGCTTTCCGTTATTAAAATTAATAATAGAACCAGAGCCATTTGGTACTACCAGATAGCCTTCCTCATCGGCTCCACCTGCTGCCATGTAACGAAGTAGCTGAATTCTATAAACAGAACCACCGCCAAACTCTTCGATACCTGACACTGGAATAGATACCTTCAAACCGTCCTCTTCTAATCTGTACTCAAGAGGAATCTTGAAGGAAATCGGCATCTTCACCTCAACACCTGCAAGTGCCATCTGTTCCTCATAATCCGCATCTGTCCAGCCTGCACTCTCAAACCAGCCCTTTACCTTGGCAATGGTCTTAACGTTCTTTTGTACAACACCGTTAAGCTCTAACATTCCCGGTACAGTCTCACTCTCACTGTAATATCTGTAAAGTGAGGTTGCTTCCTTTTCTGTCAAAACGGCTGCCACAGTATCCAGCTTTTCCTTCATGATGTAGATTGGAAGATTACCTGTCTTACTGGTTTCAAAATCACCTACTGTATAGATGTATCTGATACCGTTTTCTATTGTTTGTGCCTCCAACTGACCTCTTTCAACCGCCATGCTGTAGGAATCAAAGGTTCCGCTCTTTACATCCTTGTTGTAATACTGAAGGATGAACTGTGACTTTAAATAATTCATATTCGTTTTGTTTGCCACTGCATCCTCATCAGCGTCCACAGGATTCGAATATGTGGTTTCTCCGTTCCTCTTATCGTATACAGCTACAACCGCTGTCTCTGTATTGGTATATAACTTTAAGCTTTCATTCTCTGTAACAAGCACCATATCTGCTACATCCGGCTTTGCTTCCTTTACTGCCGCAAATTCACTTCCCTGCTCATATTCATAGCTCTTTGTCAGGAAGTCCTCGTAGCGGTCATAAAGTACATAATGTACCAGATAATATCCCAGATAACTGCCTCCTGCCACCGCTGCAACCGCAAGGATAATCAGCAGGATACGCTTTGTAAGGCTCATAGGGCGCTTTATTTTGTTTTTCTTTACTTTACTCATTCCTATGCCCCCTTACGACCAGAATATAATCTCGGTATAAATACTCTTAAAGAACACTACTACCATGCTTAACATGTTACTTATCAAAAGCACCACGAAAATGATAATCAGCATTGCAATAAAGGTTAAAAATAATGTAATCAAGGTCTTGCCCAAGGTATAATTATGTACCTGCATAATGCCCATCAGCATCAGAATCAGTCCATATGCGATACCTACACCAATTAACATAGTATAAAATGCCGCTTCATCATTGGATACCATCTGACTCATAATCGTACCTGCAAAAAGCACAATCGTGATAGGGAATGTAGAATATCCAACCGCAATTGCGATATCCTTTAATCTTCCTTCTCCCTCCATCAAGCAAGTCACTGCCCAGTTACCTACACAGATTAACAGGTAGAACATCATAACACCTATTAACTCATAGAGACTGTCTACTCCTCTTGGGTCCAAATCATTTACTACAAAGCTTGCCAGCAGTCGATTCGCCGTGAAGGCAATCGAAAAGAGAAATACCAGTACAATTGCTAACGGTACGCTCCCCTTCTCTGCGTGGCGTATCCAATAAAATCCGTCCATAGGATGCGAAATCGTGTATAACATGTATTGCAGCTTTTCTTTAGAAAATGCCTTACTCATCGATACCGCCTCCCTTCTTTTTCTTTCTTACCTTCTTAACGACAATCACTACAACAATAACTGCCATAACGCCTGTCAGCATAATGCTTGCATTCTCTGTCAGCACATCATTACGATATCTCTTAAATGCCGTAGAATAGTAAGTTCTTGCCATACCAATTTCCAAATATTTCATTGCCTCGATGTAATCACCTGCTGTCAGGTATGCCTTACCGATACCTGTATTGGCAAGCTCATTATTCTCATCAAGCTCCAATACTCTCTGCCAAAGTGCTACCGCAAGTGCCTCATCTCCGTCAAATCTTAACGCTACCGCTTCATTAATCAGGCGTCCGTACTCCGTCACCTCAAAGCTGCAAATCTCGCCGGTTGCCGCATCCAGAACCACGATAGTGTTATTCACCTCTTCGATAGCAACAGGCATTGTAAAGGTTCCCTTCTGTGTACCAAGTCCGCCAAAGATATAGAGAAGATTTCCTTCATGGTCATAAGTGAAAATTCTTCCTCTTCTTCTATCAAGACAAGAGTAAATTCCATCATGACGATACACAACATCCGTGAACTGTGAAGGACCCGCATAATCTGTAGTTCCATCTATCTGAAGGTCTCCGCCTACATTTTCATTCACACCCTTCTTGATAACGTCCTCACCCTTAGGATTTAATCTTCGTACTCCCTGCACTCCTGAAGAGTCTATATTAGATGCATATACAAAGCCGTCCGGGTCAATATCAATTCCTGTAAACTCTGTCGGAATGAAAAGCTGTGATTTAGAACGTTCTTCTTTGGTTGCCAGCTTTCTCCAAAACTTCTCCCAAAGAGTAATCTCTACGTTAATCGTTCCAAAGAAGCCTGTAAATTCACCGTTTGCCTCAAACACCATGATACCCTCAAACATCTTCTGTGCAATACAGTAGATACGGTCTGCATAGTCTACGGAAACCTTTAACGGTGTAAATACATAACCTTCTTCCAGCACCTCAGCTGTCGGATTCTCCACAATCTTTGCAAGAGAGCCATCTTCATTTAACACAACCACTCTGTGATTCTGGGAATCTGCGATATAAAGCTGATTCGACTCAGATACCGCTACACCGTAAGGTGAATTAAAGGTATCGGCTGTTCCGTTATTATCAAAGCCTGTAATTATCTTTTTTACTGTTTTCATTGCACTGTCCAGTACAACGATTCTGTTGTTACCGGTATCTGCCACAAAGATATCTCCGTCAGGTGACTTACACAAATCCTGAGGTGCTGCAAAGTCTCCAATGCTCTCTCCCTCATAAGTGAAGCTGCTGCCTGCCACCGAATCCAGTGGAATATACGCTGCCGGTGTATAAACGATATCCTCACGATAATCGTAATTATAAGTTGTATAAGGTAATGTCGTTGCCTGCACTACATTTGGCATTCCTGTTGCAAGAATTACTCCTGCAAATACCAGTGCCGCAAGCTGATGTAATCTTTTCTTCATCATTCATCCTCCCCTTAATCCTTCATACCGGAGGTTGTCATTGTCTCTAAGACATTACTCTGACAAATCAGGAAGAAAGTAATCGGTACTGCTGCAATAATAAAGGTAACTGCTGCTGCCGCACCCGCTCTTGCCACACCACCTGCCGTAATCTGCTGTAGTGCGAACTGCAAAGGCTTTAATTCCTCATCTCTTAAGAAGAGGCTTCCTGTATTTCCCCACATCTGCTGGAACTGGAAGATTGCCAGTGTCAGCCATGCCGGCTTAACATTAGGCATTACGATTCTCCAGAAAATCTGCCACTCATTGGCACCGTCTAATCGTGCCGACTCCATCAGCGAATCAGGAAGCTGCTCCATGAACTGCTTCATCAGATAAAGTCCCATACCAAAGGACCATGCCGGAAGAATCAGCGCCGCATAGGTGTTATTGATTCCTAACCATGAAATAATGGTATACTGAGGAATCTGTGTAACCGTCCAAGAGAACATCATGGATAACACTACCATGCTAAACAAAATGCTCTTACCCGGGAATTTATGCTTTGCCAGCGGATAAGCTGCGAGGGAAGCCACAATTACGTGTCCCACCATACCACCGCCTGTGATGATAACTGTATTCAGAAGGTATCGTGAAAAAGGTACCCATGTGTCATTCATCAAGGTAAACAAATCCGTGAAATTCTCAAATGTAGGATTTCTAACGAATATCTTTGGCGGATACTGATAAATCTCATCCAAAGGCTTGAGCGCATTATTTACAATCATAACCAATGGCAATGCCATAAATATTCCACATATAATCATCAGGGTAAATAACAAGGTATTACCTGCCATAGAACGATTCAACTGCTTCTGTCTTTTCTTAAAAAGACGTCTCTTCGGCTTTGTTGCCATGCTATTCACCTACCCTTCCAAGAAGCTTCTGTACTAATTTGTTGGTTCCTACCATCAAAAGGAACAATATGGTTGCAATTGCTGAGGCATAACCCATATCAAATCTCGTAGAACCGTAGTCCAAAAGATGGGTTACAACCGTTGCACCTGCATAGTTTACGGACGGGTTACCCGCTAAGTTAATAGAGATATCCGCTACCGCAAAGGACTGTGTAATCTGCATTACCGCACCAAACATCAGCTGAGGCTTCATGGCAGGTAAGGTTACATGCCACAGCTCCTGCCAACGATTCTTAACTCCGTCTAATGCTGCTGCTTCATACAAGCTCTTATCTACCGTCTGAAGTCCTGCAATAAATGACAGGAATCCTGTACCAAGTGATAACCACAGCTGCACCACGATTAACACCGGCATAATATACTTCTCTGTCTGCATCCACAGCTTCGCTTCATTTAAAATATCAAGTTTTAATAACAAACCATTCAAATATCCGTATCTGTCACCTGTCAGAATCAGATTCCATACCATATAGGCATTACCACAGATAGACGGTGCATAGAAAATCAAGGTAAGAAACGCTCTGAGCTTTCCCTTAAACTCATTGATAATCCATGCAAACAACAGACACAGCAAATAGCTGATTGGTCCTGTTACCACTGCAAAAATCAAAGTATTCTTGAGTGATGTCATAAAGATATCATCATCAAGGAACAGCTTAATATAGTTCTTCCAGCCAACAAAGGTCGGCATTTCCAACATATTAAAATATGTAAAGCTCAGTCCCACAGACATCAGCACCGGTAATACCGTAAAGAAGAAAAACAGTATAAAATATGGCGCCAGCATAAAGTAGGAAGCCTTGTTTTTCTTGATTTGATAAGATAATTTCTTCTGTTTAGCGGCAATCTTCTCTGCTTCTGTCATCTGTGACAGCACAACCGCTTCATTCTTTGCTTTCATCAAGCTTCCCTCCTTACTCTGTAGTCTTATCTCCTGCCAGCGGCAGTCCAAACTCTTCTCTCTTATAATCAATCTCGGCATTGATGTACAATACCTTATCCATTAACTCTTCTCTAGGTGTCGCTACCATGTCGTGCCCCGTATCTGATGCCGGAGTTGTTACAGTATAGAAAGCATTATTCAGATTACGCCATGAATAGTAACCGCCCGGTACCTGCGGAATACCCTGTACCTGCTCAAACTGCTCCACAATCGCCTTGTAATCATTTACCGGCCATGCCAAATTGCCAAACGCTTCTATATTAGCTGTGGCAACTCTTGCACTTGCACCCATGAGACTCTCCATCTCACGTCCGTATATAGTCTGGATATCTGCACTGGTCCACCACTTCAAGAACTCCCAGCACTCTTTAGGATATTCCGTATCAGCCATGATAAAGTCTGCAAGTCCTGTACTTCCAGTGGCATGATTAATTGTGCCATCCTCCATCTCCACACCCGGAACTACGGTAAACTCCCATAATCCCTGAATATCAGGTGCAGATACCTGAAGGTTATTATAAGTTGTGTAATCCGAAATAATAATCGGACACTCTCCTGTACGGAATCTCTCTTCTACACTGGTTGCTTTATCCAGCTTGTAATCTGTGTAGTATTCGCAATAATCCTTAAAGGTGCTTACCGCAATATCCGAATCCAACGCTGAACGGTCACCATTCTCACTGTAATACTCTCCGCCATTTTGGAAGAGAAGCATTGCAAAGGTCTGCTCGTTTGGCAGCATACCAAACTCCATCTGATTCTTCGCTAATACTGTCATTGCCACTTTAACCTCATCCCAAGTTGTCGGAACCTCTAAGTCAATCTCTGCCAGAATATCCTTACGATAGAACATCATCGGGAAGGTCTGTGTCTCCGGAAGTGCATAAGTCTTACCATCAAAGGTAAAAGGTACCATCGCACTATCATCAAATCTCTTGGTTATTTCTTCAAAATCATCAAACTGTGCCAAATCCAATACTGCATTTCTAAGTCCGTAGTTAACAGGGGTATCATTACCTGTATTCAATACCGCACCCGCAATACCGTTTGTATTGGCAACCTGAATCGCAATATCAGGTCCTTCTCCTGCAAGTGTTGCGCGAAGAAGTGTATTCATATCTACCAGCTGTACATTTACGCTGATACCGGTTTCATTGGTAAATCTTTCATCAATTAATGACTTAATTACATTTGCCTGGTCACGTCCTGTACCAACCCAAAGTGTTAAAGCCGTCTCCTCATCCTCAACCACATTACCTATCTGATTGTAGTCAACAATAAAGGAATAGAATAATCTTTGTATCTCATATCCTGCCGCTGACAGCCAGCCATCCTTTTCTACTTCAGGCTTGTTATCTGCTGAATAGATATTGATTCGGTCTAACTGTAACGGTTGCGCCAGAACCTGAGTAATCCAGTTACCGCAGGCTCTGACATTTGTTTTGTAGGAGGAAATAACTTCTGTAAATCTCTCTTGGTCCTCAATCAGCTCATCAAGCTGGTCGTTCATTGTATTCAAAACTGTAAGCTTATCACTGTTTGTTCCTGCTGTTACCATTAACGCATCAACAGCCACCTGCAAATCCTCTCTTACGGCAATCAACTGCCCTTCCAGATTCGGAAGATTTGCTTCAATCTGATAATCACGGTACTTATCCGGTGAAACACCTGTAATATACAGTACCGAACGGTAGATTGCATTTAACTGCTGTACGCAGGACTGTACCTGACTGATAATGTCTGCCATATCACCAAGCACAACCTCCATTCGGATAATATGCTTTCCTGCCTCTAAATAAATATCGTAAGGATTGCCATTCTCATCAGACAATACCTCTTCTCTCCATGTAGACTGATAAGCAAATCCATAATCACTAAACTCTTCAAAAGGAACTTCACCGTCAATGGTAATTCGTCTGCATACCTCAATACCTCTTACAAAGTTCTGCTTACAGTAGGTAGAAACGTTATAATATCCTGTTTCAGGTACCTCAAATTCCCATTCAATCCACTGTCCTGCATTCTGCCATGAGGTTCCGCCGATAGTGTTATTCAAAAGCACCTTAGGACTGGACGGATAAACTGCCGGTGATGACTGGTCCTGTCTTGGATAAAGCATCTGTGAAGAAGTCTTATTGGTATTCTCCGCTTCAATTCTTACATTCACACCACTTGTTGCCTTAACGCCCTCAGCATCCTTGGTACTCTTAACTGTTGCATAGTCCTTCAGTTCGTCGCTATTATTCAATACAATTTCACTTAAAAGCATCGGCTCCTTCTGTGACATAATCGTCATAGTGTGCTCGCCCGCTTCCAGATACACAGATAAAGGAGTTACTACATAACCATTGCTGTCATAAAGATAAGCCTCCACCCACTCAGGAGTTTCTATTGTATAAGGTCTTACCTGATTGCCCTGATTGTCTGTCTCCCAGTTCTTTACAACGATTCCATTCTCATCTGTGATGAACTCTGTGACCTCATTGCTCCAAATGCGGTTGAACTCTACCAACGCCAATTCATCGTACGGAATCTCACCATCAATAAAGAAGGAACGCTGTATCTCGGATGCCTTACCCTCTATCGGATAATACACCAGTGACATATCATAGTAGCCCGCTGTATCAATTGTAAAATCATACTCAATCAACGCCTCTTCTGAGGTAAGCACTGACGGCTTTCCGTTTGGTACCCCCTCATAGTTCTCAAACACCTCAGGGTTAGCTGCTTTACCCGCTTCCTCATATCTCACATAAGAATCTGCCTGAATTCTATATTCCTCATTTGGAAATACCTGTGGATAGATTAGCGTATATTCATTAAAAGAAGGGATACTTTCATCTATGGAATAGGTACCTACCAGATTCTCATATTCATCTTGCGTCTTCTCTGTTGCAGCCAATACTGTCGATGCGCCTATAGGCAACGACTCCACGATTAAGGCTGTTGCAAAGAGCAATGCTGTTACCTGCTTTGCTTTCATATAAACGACCTTGCCTTTCTATTACTATTGCTGTTCCTCATGTAACGGATAATTCTTAATATCCGGTAACTCATCTCTTGTTATCACATGCTCATGTTCATATACCTTCTTAAGCACCGCTTCTTCGGTATACTGCTCCGAATACAGATACAATTCCTTTGAAGTAGAGACAAATTCGCCACCCCAGGTTCCAAAGTAACCCCACATTGCGCCATCTCTGATTGCCAAATCAGGGTCGAATAAGCATCCGTTCTCCGAAAGAACAATCATCTTCTTACTATCTGTGTAATCAAGCACCTCCAGATACTTAGAGGTCTGTGGTGTATACACCTTCTCACCCGGATAAATATCCTCGCCGATGATATCTACATATTCATCTCCCGGATACCATTCCTTATCCTGTCCGTTCCATACCCAGATAAGATTATTTAATCCGTATTCATTGGTTAATCTTTCATATAACAACACATAAAGCTCTTTATATGCATCTGCTCCGGCATTGCCCCACCAGAACCAGCCGCCGCTTGCTTCATGTAATGGTCTCCAAAGAATCGGAACACCTGCTTCCTGCAATCTCAGAAGTTCCTTTGCGATGGCATCAATATCTGCCATCAGTAACTTGTAGCCCTCTTCATCCTCGCCGTTCATAATCTTTTCCAGATTAATATTTGTATGCTCCTTATAGAATCCTGAGTACCACTGACCGGTTAAATATTTCTCCGGTGCATTCCAGTGCCAGCAGAAGGTTACGATACCGCCCTTCTCCCAATACTCAATGGCATATTCCACTGCCTGAGAACTGCTTCCGTTTGCCACTCTTGATGGAGAATATTCAATCATATCCAATCCTAAGATAGCCGGATATTTGCCGCCTGTTGTCTTCCAGATGGTTGCATTTTCATGGCCATACATACCGCCATCACAATACTGTCCCGACAGGATATCTGTTCCGTAGATATCACAAAGATATGTCATTAATCTCTTTGTATTCTCTGTCGCATTAGGATTTACCAGTACCGGCTCAATCTCAAATCTCGAATTATCAAGTTCATCCGACTTCTTTACCTGAAGCTTATCTACATGTATCCAGCCCCAGTACTTCATAATTGTTACTGTATGCTCTCCTGCTTCCATATAGATTCTCTTTGAAATCGAATCCGTAAATTCTCTTCCTTCTACCTGAACAGTTCCCATGGACAATCCATCCACTATCAGGTAATTCTCCTTACTGCCGCCATCAGCACTTTTACTTATTACGTTTATATCGTAAAAGTCAGATTCTTCTATCTGAATCTTAATCTCTAATCCGTCACCGTCCTGCGCAAAACCTTCCACATATGTAATGTCTGTACCATTCTTCACCGAAGTACCGCCAAGCAAGGTTCCGTTTTCAGCTTCATATATCATGCTTTCCTCCCAGCTGTAGGTAGCCAGCGGAACATCATCCTCTTCGACTATGTTAATTACTTCACTTGTTTCATTAGTTAAATTAGCTTCACTATTTCGACCACACGCACTTAACAAAAGAGTAACTGTTATCAGTAAAGCTGCACATTTTTTCCTTCTCACTTAGCCACCTCATATATCATTTAAGTTAATTTAAGTAACCATAACTTAATTAAATATTACTATATTTACCAATGTGGTGCAATATCTTTTATGCATTTTGTCGTTTTACACTATTTTGAATCAGATTAACTATACATTTTCACTATATTTTAGTATTCACTAAAATATATTATCAGAAAATAAACTTTTTCTGTTTTACCTTTTCTATTTAGCTAAATTAACTTAAATTATTTTAAACCATTTAAGTTAATAAATCTAGATTACGCTCAATTCAGGCTTGTCGAGCTAACAGACAGTACTCAGCCCTTCTCCACGAAGCGGTCTATGGTTTAACACAAAAGCAGACGCTACGAGTAAAGTTTTTCTAAACGTTTTTTCTATATGTTCTAAAGCGTACGCAACCACAGCATATTCGCCCTCCATGGGCCAGTTTGCTGTTTTCGCCCTCCAGCCGGTCGGCAGTTTCCTGTATACTCCCAAAGCACTAAGAAACGCTAATACCCTGCGCCGGCTTTCTGCATGAAACCCATTAGTGTTTGCGCCTAGGTTATCGAATAATCTAAGTAACATTACATTTTATTCCTGCTAAATTTGGGTTTGTCGAGCTAACGGACGGCACTCTGCCCTTCTCCACGAAACGGTCTATGGTTTAACACAAAAGTAGACGCTACGAGTAAAGTTTTTCTAAGCGTTTTTATTTAAATGTCCTAAGACGTACGC
>SVFJ01000095.1 GCA_015056925.1 Lachnospiraceae bacterium
GCTGCCGTATCTAACTTTACCTTCTCGTACTTCTTATTTTGCAAAGCAGCCTCTAAAATCTCCACCTCAACCGGATTTTTCCCCTCTGCCTGCTGTTCATAGTGCGCTATTGCCGTTTGATTCATAATCAAACTGTTCTGATATGCAGTCACTGCCTGTTCCAGCATACCACGTTCCTTTTCACTTCTGATAGCATTACGGTAATCAGCTTCATCCACAAACCCCTGATTGTGTAAAACAGCCTCATATTTCTTAGTATCTGCCAAAATCTGTTTCTCTAAACGTTGCTTTTGCTCTTCTTCTGCCTTTTTCTGCGTTACAGCCTTCGCAAGTTCTTCCTTTACCTGTTCCCATTCTCCGACTGCCGTATCCGCATTCTTTTGCAGTCCGTTTTGTTCCTGCTCCAATGCATGAATAACTGCTTGCGCCTTATTCTTATTCTCATAAGTAAGCTGTTCCTTTATTAATACATGCCGGGATTTCAATGCTTCTCTTTGTAGTCTGTACTCATTCTCTATATTCTTTTCTTTATCAAGTTCCTGTTTTTTTCCTTCCAGCACTTGTGAAAGCTTCTCTACCGCTTCCGACACCTGCTGCCATTTCTCCTTTGCAGCTTCCACATCCGACTGACTAATTGCTTCTCCCCTAAATACGGCCTTATGCGGATGTGAGGTTGCTCCGCATACCGGACATGGATTCCCGTCCTTCAATCCGCTTGCCAGTACTCCCGCCTGCTCCGCAATAAAAGTATCATTTGCCTGCTGATATTGTGAAAGCAACATACTTGCAGTTTCATTCTTCTGATACAACACCTTCTTATCATTCTCCAACTGTTTTTCCAATGCTTCACATTTTAATTCCTGCGAGACCAAAACATTGTCCACATGTATCAGTTCCTGTTCCAACTTATCCGCTTGCTCATATGCCTCCAATGTATTCTTAATCAAAGATATCTGCTCCTGTAGCTGTGGCAATCTTTCTGCCAGCTTTTCCAACGCTTCCTTCTTCTTTTTTTCCTTCTCTTCTATAACATCAGTATATTGCTGATACAGCTTCTGCAGTTCTTCAATACGAAGTTGATTTTCGCGAAATGCCTCTTTATCTGCATTTACCTTCACTTCTTCCGGCGTAACAACCAATACCTTCCCTGCGCGTTCCAATTCCCGTATCTTTTCCTCCTGCTTTGGTTTTTCAAGTAGGAGTTTCTCTCTTTTTGCCTGTTCCTTCCGCAATCCCAAAAAGATTTCATTGATACTACTTCCTTCTGTAATGCTTCTGTTTAAATCCTCAATTTCTCTTTCCAAACTATCTAACTGCTTCCGGCTCTCCTTTTCCAATGCCGTCTGTTGCTTAATCAGCACTTTAATCCGTTCCAGATTCTCATCTGCATTCACCTCTCCAAAGGTAAGCTGCTCCTCCTCAGCCAAACCTCTAATCCCCTGAAGTTCTACTTCACAATATCTTCTATTGTCTTCCAGTTTCACATATAGACCCTTTGTCTCTGAGCGAAGCTGTTCCTGAATTCTTGCATAGATTTTAGTGTTAAATATCTTTGCAAAGATTTCCTTCCTTTGATTAGAAGATGCCTGCAAGAGCTTCATAAACTCACCCTGTGCAATCATTGCAATCTGCGTAAACTGGTCTGCATCCAGTCCGATAATCTCAACAATCTTCTCATTGGTTTCCCTTAGCTTACCAACAAACTCCCTGCCATTTGCAAGAATCAATGTTACTCCGGGTGCCTCTTCTGTCACCTTCAGATTACCGTCTTTATCCCGTCTTTTACTCAATCTGCTATATCTTGGATTCCTTCGGATTGTATAGATTTCACTTCCATATGCAAAGGTAAATTCCACATAAGTAGGGGTCTCATTATCCGCATACTGACTGCGCATGTCCGATGCTTCCCGCGCCCCACCGCTTGCCCTGTCATAAAGTGCATAGACGATTGCATCAAATATTGTTGTCTTACCCGCCCCTGTATCTCCTGTAATGAGGAAAATACCATGGTCAACATCAGTAAAATCAACCTCTGTTGTATCTGCATAGGAGCCAAAGGCTGACATTGTAAGTTTAATCGGTTTCATATAATAATTACCTTGCCTTTCCAGTACCTGCAAACTTTCTGATGCTTTAGCATCTTGTGCAGGCACAAATTTGCGTGTGAAAATTTATTTTCACACTATTCCTTCCATAATATGCTGCATAATCTCCTCTTCCTCTGCTGAAAGGGTTTGCTGCTGCATCATCTGATAAAACTCCCTAAATGCCTCCATCGGTGTTTGCAGCTCTTCCTCTCCGGACATCTGCTCCAATAGATTTCTGGTTCTTGCATTATCTACAACAATCTCCAAAATATGGTCATAAATTTCCTCCAGCTGTTCTTTTTGATGAAAGGTTTCCTTATCGTCCGTGAGGGTAATACTTACATAGTCATGTCTATTCTCCTCTGTGGCTGCTGCCATAACCTCCGCAAGACTTCCCTTGATTCTTCTTACCTCTCGCAATGGTACCAATGGTATCTCTTCTATCTGTGGTTCTATACCTTTCTCTTTCAATGTCACCATAGTAACAGACTTATGATGCTTCTCCTCACTCACGGAATATTTCAATGGCGTTCCACAATACCGCACTTTTCCATTGCCAAGCTTTTGCGCACCGTGAATATGTCCCAACGCCACATAGTCAAAACCATCCACAACACGTATATCTATGGCATCCAAACCACCTACCACAATACTTAGCTGTTCAGAATCACAAGTCTGAGGGGACTCTCCTCCATTTACAAAGAATTGATGAGCAACCAATACTTGTCTGCGTGAACCATCCAGACTTTCTCTCTCCAATATCAAACGAAACGCCGTTTCATAATCTGATATACCTTCTTCCTCAAATAAATGCCTCACATAGCCCGGCTTCATAAACGGAAGCAGGTAAAAATCCACCTCCCCATACTCATCAGATAAGGTAATTTTCTTCAGATACTCGCTTTGCTCCTGTGGAGGCATTACCGAAATATAAATCTGATGCTTTTCCAAAAAAGATGATGCATACTGCAGTCTGTCTGCGCTATCATGATTTCCCGCTATCATTAACACCGGAATCGCCGGCTCAATCCCCGCAAGCTGATTTAAAAAGGCATCGAATAACTGATATGCCTCCCCTGACGGCACTGTTTTATCATAAACATCACCTGCAATCACAATCACATCAGGCCGATACTCCTTTGCCAATTCCACTATCTGCGACAGTATCATTTCCTGGTCCTTAGCCAAATTGTAATAATGCAGATGTTTTCCTATATGCAAGTCCGACAAATGAAAAAATCTCATACGAATCCTCCCTTTCAGTTAACAAAAATAGTTGTTCAATGCACATTATTGTCAACCTCTCATCTTTATTTTTGTATTATTTTCACAAATCAAACAATTTTACTTTTAATTGATTGAAAATTTTAATCAAAAATGCTACGATTATTATACACTCAGGGGAACAGAATAAAAAGGGGGCATATCACATGGAGAAAACATATCATCAATCTTCCGGTGCAAAATGGGTTGAAGGACTGATTTTATTATTATTAATCGTTGTTGTAATTCTATATTCTGTATGCTCCAGCACAAGATACACGACTATTTTCGACGAAAAGGTTAGCGCCTGGTCCGGCGAATGGAACGAAGATACAGAAATTGACAACCTAAAATAACTGCAGAACCATGCAGATTTATAGGGCGAGTAGCCCACATGAGCAAAAGGAAAGCTTCGAAGAAGCGATTTTGCAAATGCTTCTTTTATCTAAATACTCACCAATAAAAAACGGCTGCATCACTGCAGCCGTTTTTACCTTCTTAATCAAAGTCAAACTTTGTAAATCTTTCATTTCTTGCAAGATAACGGAAACGAACCATCTCATTCTTCTCTAACACATCTGCCTCGTCTGCTCTGTACTGGCAGCGAATACAGCTATAGATTCCTGTTTCCTTATTATAGAACATATCGATGTCGAGGTCTCGCATAAAGCAGGATGGACATCTGTAATTTAATTTGCCTTTTCCAAGTTGAGCCATGTTGCAAATACCTCCTTATCAGAAATTGTCTTCTTATATCCGAGCTTGAACATTGGAGAGAATGCATAACCCTCTTCAATATATCCAAGAGCCTTGTCAGATGCTGTAAGAGAAACCTTAGTCTGGATAGCAGGAACAACGGCACTTACTGCTGTTGCGCCATCAAGCTTCGCATCACGGCACTTATACTCGTAGTTAATTGTCTCACCGTTCTCACCCTCGCAAGCAAGTACGATACCGGTCATATCCTCAGGATACTCAGTTGTACCATAGCAAGCTGTAATATACTCATCAAGAGTAATCTCTGCTGTAGGGTCGCTGATTTCAAGAATATTTCTCTCAATCTTAATGTTAGAAGAACCTTCCTCAAAGTATTCCTTTGTCTGAAGCTTAACTGTTACACCGTTGAACTTAATCTCAACAGGGTCAAGAGTTAAGATACGTGTCTTCTTTCCATCGATAACTTCCTCTGAGAAGTGGCAGTGTGTAGGACAGAGACATAAGTCAACCTCTTCACCATTGTAAGAAAGCTTAGCACTTCTAACTGTACCTGCTCCTGCATAGTGTGTGAAGTAACCTGCACGATACTTCTCCTGGATAAGGAATGGATAAGATGCATCCTGAACGTGCTTTGTACCAATACCTACAGGCCACTCAAGCTTAGCTACATAAGGACGAAGGTCTACGATAGCACCACCCTGGTCCATATTTACACAAGCTCTCATGTAAGGGTCGCAATACCAGAATAACTGCTTGTCTGAACCGTAGAGAATATCTCTCCAAGGAGCACACTCAGGCTCATTGTAGTTACCTGCATTAACACCCTTCTTCTCTCTATAATAGTCAGCAAACTCAGCCATAGTCATATCAATAAGCTTGCCTTCCTTCTTCAAATCACCATAGTACTTACATCCATCGCTGTATGACTTGTAGAGAAGCTCATATGGCTGCTCCCAACGTCCCATCTTGTTCATCCAGCCCGGTCCTACGAACATCATATTGTAAGAATATCCGTTATTGTACTTAGCAAGGTCACGATACTGGTCAATTAAGTTATAAAGATATGGATACTCCCATGTCTTTGTATCATAAATCATACCACGAAGTACGTTCTGTGGATGTGTACCAAAGTTAGAACCATTACCATCATAGCAAGCAATCAAGTCTCTTGATAAATGAGGGATTGCAACGATACCTGAATCCTCTGCCTCATTTGCAGCAGGAGCATGTGTATTCTGCTTTGAAGGAATCCATGGAGCCCATGGGCCGCCATCGAATAAAGTATACCAAGAGTTGTTACATGTATGGTATGCCTTTGGTCCCTCTTCCCAACATGTTGCAACAGCACACTTAACTGATGGGTACTTAGCCTTAATATAATTTGTAAGGTCTGCATCCATATAGTAAGAACCTGTTGACTCAGGATAAAAACCAAACTTCTCGTAGAACTTCTCAAATACATCATCTACGATAGCCATCTTATCTTCCATAGAGAACATCCAGATACAGAAATCCTTTGTCTTATACTTCTCACGGAACTCCTCACATGGAAGTCCAAGCAACGAAAGAGCAATCTCATCACCATATACTTCATGGTCATGCTTTGCAATCTCTACTGCCTCATCATTAAATAAAGCAGCATAAGTCATCTGAATTGTAACCTTCAAGCCATTCTCATGAGCTAATCTCTGCTGAGTCTTGAAAATATCAAGAGACTCTGTAATGAGTGCCTTATCTCCGATATCTTCCTCTTTTCCCTGTCCTGTGACAGTTGCAGAATACTCCGGAACCATCTCCGGACGATGGATAATGTTAACTACAAATTTATCCACTGTTCTACCTCCTTATTCTTTGAACCTTAGGGTACCCTTAGTTCTTTTCCTATAATTCTTAAGTGTCATTCTTTTCCATACTGCCATCCGATGCTATGCACTATCTGACGGCTCTTTGTGTATGGGCTAAGTATAACACTCTGCTTCCTTTTATTGTTTATAAATACACCTTGATTTCGTGCAAATTCGACTTTAGATTACCAACCCTTTAAAGCCGAAATCTTATACTCCAACAGCTTGCCTTCATGATTATCCGGACGCTTCTTCCACTGATACGGTGATGTTCCGATAATTCGTCTGAAATTACGGTTAAAGGTAGACGGTGTTACAAAGCCGACACGCTCTGCCACCTCTTCCATGCTGATATCCGTCTTGTCAATCAACTCGCAAGCCTTTTTAACACGCACAAAATTAACATATTCTACCGGAGTCATATTCATCTTCTCCTGGAACACTCTTCTGAAATGTGTTTCACTCATATGACACTCCATAGCAAGGTCCAATATCTTGAAATTCTCCTGATAATGTGCTTCCACATATTCAATCGCCCGTTCAAGCTGCAACCCGCCGTTCTTTCCTTTATTGGAGGTCGCCGGTCTGCCGTTAAAACGTGCAATTTCAAACAACAGGGCATACACAAGGCCCTTTACACAATCATTGTAATGCTCCTTCTTATCCTGCATCTCATCAAAAATACTTCTGACAATGGTTGCAATCATCGGATTCTCCTCCGGTTTAATAAAGAATGCATTCTTATGGATTGCCTCTATAATATCTCTTGCTTCCTGCACATTACGCTTACCGCAATCCTTAAGCGCCTGCTCTACATCAATAAACAGGAACTCCCAGAATGCCATGACCCCATCATCACTTCTGGTAACATGCAGATAATTCGCCGGGATACAGGATATCATTCCCGGCCCAAAACGATAAAATTCATCCTCCAGAACCAAATCACCATCACCGTAATGGCACAAACCAATCTCCAGCAGATTATGAAAATGCTGGTTATCAATATTTTCTCCGTATACCTGAATCCACTTCTTACCCATCAAGGCAAGCACCGGCTCATTTTGCGGTATCTCATAGAATCTAAATTCTGCCGGTTGCTTTTTCTTCTTTGGCATATTACACCTCCGAAATATTGGTCTTAAACCTGTCTTGCTATACTTTTGTCGAATTTCTCTCTATAATCTCATAATCAAGTAATGTCTTGCCCTTCACTTCATTACCCGATATATAATCAAGTAATACTGAACATGTCAGTTCTCCTAACGCCTTCGCGTCAAACAAAAGTGACGTAATTGCCGGCTCATGATTCATCAAAAGTGTACTGTCATAGAAGGATGCCACCTTCATCTGCTGCGGTACCTTTATCTTCTCTCTGTCCAATACCTGCAATACATGGGAACAAATCATATCATCCATACAAACGATACACTCTGCCTTACGCTCTAACAAATTCCTGACTGCCTTCTCTATCTGCTCTATGGTTTCACAATTCTTATAAATCAGACTCTCATCGATTGCCTGCTTCATATTGCGAAAAGCATCTCTGTAACCATGAAGACGGGTTCTGTTTACCACATAATTCTCACTGCCGCCAATCAGACCAATACGACTCATGCCGGTCTGCATAATGCGCATCACCATCTCACAGCAGCCTGCCTTATGATTATTATCTACCTGTAAAATCTCCTCGTCCTTAGAAGTACCCATCAGGATAAACGGCAGCTTCTGTTCCTTTAAGAACTCTGCGGCTCTATCCTTTACAAAGGAACGGCTTAAAATCACACCGTCAACCTTGTGATTTGCCACCATTCTCTCAAGATTTACTACCTTATTCCCGCTGGTCATCACAAGCATAACATCGTAATCATGCTTGGATGCTTCTTCACAGACTCCCTGCATACTATTCTGGAAGAATGGCATATCTACCAAATTACAATCACCCGGAATTACCATTCCGATATTGTAGGTCTTTTGCTGCGCAAGCCCCTTGGCTATGACATTAGGTTTATAATCATTCTCCTGTATATATGCCAAGACCCTCTGTCTGGTGTCTTCACTGATTCTTCCCTTACCGGATATTGCACGGGACACTGTGGTCTTTGAAACCTGTAAGTGCTCTGCAATATCCGTAATTGTTAATTTCTTAATTCCAATATCTTCCTTACGAAACATATCCATGGTACATTCTCCCAATTCTATGCTGCTAACATCGCTCTTCTCTTCTGTCGTTTAACTGCTATGCGTTCAAACTCTGAATAAACCGGTCAAATGCCATAGCACCTTCAATCGTTCTCTTATAAACTCCTGCATGCTCTAATACCTTACCAAATACGATACCAACCTCTTTCTGAAGGATATCGCGGATTGTCTCCTTAGTTACTTTACCTTCATACTTGGGAAGGAACTCATCTACCCAGTCTGCATGCTTTGCAAGAACCTCATCCTCGCGAATATTCTTACCACTTACAATTGCTTCCTCTAATGCTTCAAGCTCACTCTTTAATCGGGAAGGTAATACAGCCAATCCCATAACCTCAATTAATCCGATATTCTCCTTCTTAATATGATGAAGCTCTGCATGCGGATGATATACTCCAAGGGGATGCTCCTGGGTCGTAATATTATTACGAAGTACTAAATCAAGCTCATATACCTCTCCACGCTTTCTTGCAATCGGAGTGATTGTATTGTGAGGCTCATTATCTGTATATGCATAGATGAACGCTTCTTCATCTGTGTAATTGCGCCACTTTGCCAAAATTACATCAGCTAAAGCAATGAGTCTGTTGTAATCTGTATGAGCAATTCTGATAACCGACATCGGCCATCTGACAATACCTGCCTGAATATCCTCAAAGCCTGCTACCTTAAAGCTTCTCTCAACAGGAGCCTTTGCCATGGCAAACTCATAATGTCCGCCCTGGAAATGGTCATGGCTTAAAATCGAACCGCCAACAATTGGAAGGTCTGCATTGGAACCAACAAAGTAATGTGGGAACTGCTCAACAAACTGGAACAGCTTCACAAAGGTGTTATGTTCAATCTTCATTGGGATATGCTGACTGTTAAATACGATACAATGCTCATTGTAATATACATATGGAGAATACTGGAAGCCCCACTGATTGCCCTGAATCTGAATCGGGATAATTCTGTGATTCTGTCTTGCAGGGTGGTCCACTCTTCCTGCATAGCCTTCGTTTTCAATACAAAGCTGACACTTTGGATAACCGCTCTGTTTCGCATTCTTTGCTGCCGCGATTGCCTTTGGATCCTTCTCAGGCTTAGAAAGATTGATAGTAATATCCATCTCTCCATATGCTGTATCTGCCTTCCATTTCATATCCTTCTTGATACGATATCTTCTGATATAATCCGTATTCTGACTGAAGGTATAATACCAATCTGTCGCAGTCTTAGCACCCTTTTCCTTATACAATCTGTTAAATGTATATATCACATCACTCGGTCTTGGTGTCAGACATCCCATAATCTTTGTATCGAACAAATCCCTATATACGATGCTGTTATCCTTCATCAGATTATGCTCTGCTGCATAATCAAGCATCTCGCCAAGAATCGCTTCCAAATCAAAGCTCTCCGGAGATGCCTTGGCAAATATCTCCTCACAAAACTCTCCATCATACTCATCTAACTCAAACAGCTCTAATAAACGATTCACTGTATAAATAATGTCTGCCTTGTCTACTAAACCACAAGAGTATCCATAACGCACCAAATCAGTAATGTTTTTTGTTATTGTCATCATTTCATATCCCTCTATTCTAATCGTATTTGTTGGTTTTACAGAACAGTTGGGCCATCACCAATCTCAACTACATAGAAGTCTGCTGCATAGCCAATCTTTGCAAGATATGCATCGCCAACATTCTTAATAAATGCTTCCACTGCCTCTTCCTTTACAATGCTGACTGCGCAACCGCCAAATCCAGCACCAGTCATTCTTGCTCCAATAACTCCTGGCTGCTTTAATGCCTCTTCAACAAGTGTATCAAGCTCAATACCTGTTACCTCGTAATCATCACGAAGCGAATCATGAGAAGCAACCATCAGCTTTCCGAATAATGTAAGGTCATTATTCTTCAATGCCTCTACTGCCTTAATGGTTCTTCTATTCTCATATACAGCATGTTTTGCTCTCTTCACTCTGTTAGCATCTGCAATTGCATCCTTATTTGCCTCAAACTCTTCCTCTGTCAAATCGCCAAGAGTCTTAATGTCAATCTTCTTCTGAAGCTCTGAAAGTGCCATTTCACATTCACTTCTTCTCTCATTGTACTTAGAATCTCCGAGTCCGCGCTTCTTATTGGTATTCAAAATAACAATCTTTGCGCCTGCCAATGCAATAGGTGCATACTCATAAGAAAGGTCTGCTGTGTCAAGGAAGATAGCTGAATCCTTCTTACCCATTGCAATTGCAAACTGGTCCATGATACCACAGTTAACACCATTGTAATTATTCTCTGAGAACTGACCAATTAAAGCGATATCCTGATTGCTCACTGCAAATCCAAATAAATCCTTTAAAATATATCCTGTTAAAACTTCGATAGAAGCTGATGATGATAATCCTGAACCATTTGGAATATTACCAAAGAAAAGGATATCCATACCCTTTGTTACCTGATAACCCTTTACACCAAAAGCCCATACCATTCCCTTTGGATAGTTTCTCCAGTCACCCTGAACCTTCTCCTCGATGTCTGAAAGCTTGCTCTCACCAACACCGCTTGCCTCGAAGTTCATAGAATAAAGACAAAGCTTATCATCCTCACGTAATCTTGCTACAGCATAAGTACCGATTGTTAATGCGCACGGAAATACATGACCGCCATTATAATCTGTATGCTCTCCAATTAAATTCACACGTCCCGGTGCAAAATAAACCTTTGCGCCATTTACATCACCAAATACCTCTTCAAATCTCTTTAATAACTGCTGCTTCATCTTTTTATCCTCCATTTTATCGTGATACTTTATTATGGTACTCTGTCATGATAGAGTATCATGGTACCTTATGCTTATTACCAACCCACAATTCCTATGCCTGTGGCTTATAATCCTTGATTACTTCTAATGCAGGAAGTGCATTACCATCATAATCAAACAATGCCTGATTTGCCCATTCATTACCACATGGTCCCTTTTCCTGCATATACTCAATCGCTTCCCATGTAGCCCAACCGCTACCTGCTACAGGCAGCCATGCCGGCTCCCAGTAAAAGAAACCTCGTCCTTTATTCTCAGGAACCTGCTCAACAGATGCGAGAAATGCCTTCATGAAATCACACTGACCTTCCTTAGTCATCGGAAACGGAACCTTGGCACAAAGCTCAGGCTTAGTCGCCATGCCCTTTCTCTCATGTGGCTCAAGCTTCTCATAAGAAGCATAATCCTCTGTTGTATGTCCCATGGATACCTCTGCGATAATCAAGTCTTTACCGTATCTTACTGAGATATCATTCATATTATTCTCCAAATCCTGTAAGGAACCATGCCAGAATGGGTAGTAAGACAATCCGATGATATCAAAGTCTTCTGTTCCCTTCGCCGTATAATTATCAAACCATTCGCGATATAAAGCGTTGTTACCGCCATTATCTAAGTGAAGCATAATCTTCGCCTCCGGAGTAACTTCCTTAACCGCCTTAATACCTGCACTGACAAATAATGCAATATTATCATAGTTTGGTACCTGTCCTACCGGCCACATCAAACCGTTAGACAGCTCATTACCTACCTGTACCATCTCCGGTGCCGCACCTTCGGCTACGAATCTCTCCATCGTTTCCTTTGTAAAGTCATAGACTGCCTTCTCTAATTCAGGTACTGAATAGCCTACCCATGCTTTAGGCATTCTCTGCTTTCCCGGGTCTGCCCAGCAATCACTATAATGGAAATCAAGCAAAAGCTTTAATCCTGCCGCCTTTACTCTCTTTGCCAATCTTAATGCCACCTCTGTATCTGTATTTCCTGCGCCGTATGGCTTCCCTTCCGGTGACTTTGGGTCATTCCAAAGACGAATACGAATATAATTTGTCCCATAGCTCTTAAGTATATCTAACAAATCTCCCTGCTGACCTTTGTCATAAAATTTCGCACCTAACTGCTCAATTTCATCCAGTGAAGATACATCCATTCCTTTCACATATTCCAACATAAACTTCCTCCATTCGCTCATATGTACTCATGGAATCTGTTTACAAAAATACCAAGAGTACATTATACGCTTGTACTTCCTTGCGCAACCGTTTGCGCTATGTATTAATCATAACAACTTCACTAGCTTTCGTCAACACAAATCTTAATTTTTCGTCATTTCTCACAAAATGTGTGTTATCGCTTTTTTTTCGTGCAAAATGAACTTTATCGCCTCGACAAATTCGGGTTTGCATGAGCCATGCACCTCTATGTCGAATGGTCTGTGGGAGCTTGCTCACAAGCAGACATATTCGTGCATAGATGTATACGGCGACGCCGTTCGATGAACAAGCGCCGTAGGCGCTGTGAATCGAGCATGCGAATGCAATGTCGAGCTATTCCCGCTTTGCCTGACTGATACACAAACAGACTCTATTTGTCTCAAAAGTAGGAGTTCCGAGCATAAGTGGTGCTAGATGTTTTTATTTAAGTGTTCTAAGACGTACGCAACCACAGCCGATTCGCCATCCATGGCTCAATTGGCTGCTGCCACCTTCGTCCAAGCAGTGGCTTGCTATTGTCTCTAAAAACATCAAGAACCACTAAATACTCTCCACAATACTTTTTACGACAAATAGAGTCTGTTCTTTTGCATCAGTCAGGCAAAGCTTGAGGTAGCTAAACAATAGATTT
>SVFJ01000096.1 GCA_015056925.1 Lachnospiraceae bacterium
TCACAAGGTCGGAATCCATAAAGGACATCCCTAAGTTCTTCGCGAGAACAACACCTATCGTACTCTTACCAACTCCCGGCATTCCAATAAAAATAATATTCTTCATAGCTTTATCAATTATCCTAAGTATGCAATCACTTCTACTTCACAAAGAACTCCCTTAGGAAGGTCCTTTACTGCCACACAGCTTCTTGCCGGCTTCTCGGTAAAATACTTCGCATACACCTCATTAAATGCTGCAAAGTCACCCATATCTGCAAGAAAACAGGTTGTCTTTACTACGTTATCATATGTAGCTCCTGCTGCCTTCAAAATCTCTCCTGCATTGATAATCGACTGCTCAGCCTGTGCCTGAATCCCTTCTGCCTCTACATTGCCTGTTGCAGGATTAATCGGAATCTGACCTGATGCAAATAACATATTTCCTGCGATAATTCCCTGTGAATATGGACCGATTGCTGCCGGTGCCTTATCTGTACTGATTTTCTTTAACATAATATAAACTCCTTCCTTTACTTCCTATTCATCAAACTCAACTGTCACATAGAAGCCTCTGGCATTCTCCACAACAGACAATACCTTACCGCTTCTCACTGTCAATCGCTCTCTGAACGGAATATTCCCTGACATGGCAACTGCCGGATTAATGGTATAAAAATAACTGCTCGGAAGCACACCCTCTGTAACCGTTACAGTATCGCCCTCCGCTACCAATCCCGGACGCTCCATCTTAAATTCCATCTGACGCATTCTATCACCATGCCTTTCTAAACAGATACTCCTATCATACTCTGAAAATGTGGGGGACGTCAACAAAAAAAGACCCGCCACCCTTCCATGGCGAGTCTCCCCCTATATACTATCTTCCCCTAAGTGCCGCTCTGATAAATGTTATATCGGATTATGAAATATCAGATGGCTATATCAAGCTTTGTTCTTGTATAGCCGCTTAATTGCTGGCTTTTAACTTTAAACATCACTGATGCACTTCTGTGATATACAGCTGCGTCATTAATTGTTTTCGTCAAATTACTTATCTTCTGGGAAAGCTGGACATTATCATATCTGCTAAACGAAATTCCCTCTCCGCTGTACTGATTGATTTCTCTTGTCAGCATCTGGATTTGCATCTGAAAGCTGTTACGGTCTGTCATGGAGAAGTTGCCGTTAATCACCTGACTGGACAAGCCCTCTATCTTGCGTCTCATTTCCTCGATTTCTTCAGAAGTGACAAGCATTCCTTCATTTGCCTGAACACCATCCTGACTCTTGCTCTTTCGCATACCTGCTGCCGAAATGGAAAGCTTTACTGTTTCCTCTTCGTTATCCTGTACCTCTTCCACTGCTCCCACAACCTTCTTAGCATACTCCTGCTTACCGGTACTGTCAGAGCCGGAATTATCCACCGCTGTAGCTGCTCTGTTCATCTGGAGCATTACACGTGCACTCTTTACCTCCATACAAACTCCTTTCCCTTATATATGGCATATACTCCCCAGTTTATGCACTATAAGTTAGTGGCTACCTGTTATGTAGCATTTTTATTGAACAAATCTATGTTAACTATCCCCTCGCTATATATATCGACCATTCCAACACAAACTTTAGTATATTTTTCATATTTTTTGTTTTTTTTCAAAAAAATAAGGAACCACCACTTTTCAGTGGTCATTCCTTATCTGAAACACCTATATAATACCTTAAAGAGCTGCTCTACATCTATCGGTTTTGCCAAATGCCCATTCATCCCAGCATCCAAAGCATACTGTACATCTTCATCAAAAGCATTTGCAGTCAATGCATAAATCGGCACTTTGACTCCTGTAGCAGCTTCTGTATCTCTAATCGCTCTTGCCGCCTCATATCCATTCATCTCAGGCATCATAATATCCATTAATATCACATCATAAAATCCTGCCTGCGCCGAAGAATATTTCTCTACTGCCTCTTTACCATTATCAGCAGCATCAACCTCAAAGCCTACCTCCTTGAGAATCTCCATTGCAATCTCCTGATTGAGCGCATTATCCTCTGCCAATAAAATATGCTTTCCTTTGAACACATTAAAATCAATGCTTTCTGCTTCATCTACAAGGACTTCCTTGTTATGTACCACTTGGAAATCAACCGTAATAGAAAACTCCGTCCCCTCCCCCTGCCTGCTCTTTACAGCAATATTACCATTCATCAAATCAATAATATTCTTCGCTATCGCCATACCAAGTCCTGTTCCCTGTGTTCCGTTAACAGTATTGGTATTCTCTCTGGTAAACGGTTCAAAAAGCTGTTTTAAAAAGTCTGCACTCATTCCGATTCCGGTATCCCGTACCGTAATCATATATTTTGCATATCCATCAGGTGCATCCGGCAGCTGTTGAAGAATAATCTTTACCTGGCCGCCACGAGGCGTAAATTTCAATGCATTGCTTACCAGATTAATCAAAACCTGCTTTAATCTCAGCTTATCGCAATATACATCCGCATGCATAATATTAATCTTCTTAACCTCCATGTCAATTTCTCTCCCGGAGGCTTCTTCTGCAGTCAGATTTCTGATTTCCTCTATAATATCGACAATATTTTCTTCCTTTTCATGCAACAGCATACGCCCAGCTTCTATCTTTGACATATCCAGAACATCATTAATCAAACTAAGCAGATGATTACCGGAGCTCATAATCTTCTCCAGATAATCCTTTACCACTGCCGCATCATCCGTATGCTTCAATGCCAGTCTGCAAAAGCCCATAATGGCATTCATCGGTGTACGCATATCATGTGACATATTCGATAAGAACAACGACTTACTCTTTGTCGCCTGCTTGGCTTCATCACGCTTCTCACGCACCAGCATCAGCAAGTCATCCATACTTTGCTCAGATTCATAATTTTGTCTCATCATATACTCAAAGGTACGGATAATATTGATTACTACCCATTCCAAGCCTAAAGAGCAGGCAACATAGATAATGAAATCCTCTACCTCAGCCACTACAGTAAGCTGCGGAAATCCCCCAAATGCCATTACCAGAAATACACATGCAAAGGTCTGCACCGCCCTACGTACCAGTTTAATATCCAAATACAGCATGGTGATAAACATTTTGAATAATACTGCCACAAAATAAATATGCAGATTATCCAGGATATAACTCAAAAGAATTGCCTGTATAGGGAAAAACCAGCGGTTCAAACGTTCAAACCACTTAATCTCTCTCTCCCATCCGCCTTTACTTGCCACATAGACCAATACTGTCGATGACAAAATCAGATAACCTATCACCCATATTCTGTACTCCGATATAGGAGACGTAAATATCAACTCCGTTACAATCGTAATTCCGGCAGAAAAAAAGTAACCCAGCAGATTTATCATTTTACCATTGAAGTAGTCTTTTCTCATCTCTCTCATAACACTACCCCCTTAGGCACAACAAACTGCATACCCTGTCTGACTACTTCCATTCTGCATTCTGTTATATTCGGAATCAGCTCACCGTCAAAATTAATCGCAAAAGCCGCATTATCCATTCTTCTAACTGCAATCTTACTACAAACCTCACATTTGGACAGCTTATCAACCTCATCCATCTGTCCAGCCACCATATAGCCAAGTGCTTTAGGGATTCTCTTACGTCTCCAATTTAGGAAATAACGCATTTGCAATTCGCCGTCTGTAACATCAGCTTTCTCGAAAATATGCAAATTACCATTCAGCATATTTCCATTCCCCACCAAAAGCTGTGTAATCCATCCACTTACCACATTCTCATCAAATCGAACCTCATACATCTGGGGCTTTGCAGCTACTGCCGCATAGAAAAGCGATAAATTGTATGGCACCTGTTTTCCAAAAATACTCAGCACCCGATAATCCTCTTCAAAACGTTTTAAGGCAAGAGAATCAAGCCCAAGTGAAACAGTATTCAATGCAACACCGTGATTGGACTTGATATAATCGATAGCAATCGGCTCTCCTTCTATCAGATTCTCTATATTTTCAAATTTCTTCTCATTCTCTCCAAATACCTTCAGGAAATCATTGGTTAATCCGCAGGGATAAAATGCAATCTCCCTCTTTTCCAGATTATCCACTCCATTAATCGTATGATTCAGCGTACCTGAGCCGCCGCAACAATAAATTCTAAGCCTCTCATTCTCAAAGCTCTTACAAATCTCTTTCGCAAGCTCCGTCTCATAACCTCTGCATCTTGTATTAAATACAAAATACTTAAAATTACGATGTGTTCTACTGTAATCTGCAAGCTTCCCTCTCAAATCATCAGCAAAGGTCTTCTTTCCCGCATAAGGATTCACAATAAATACATGTATCATCTTTTGCTTCCTCTAACACTCTTTGGTTCACATACTTATATATAGTAATTTTACAGTTTTTTTATTTAATTTTCAATCAAATTCTTTCAATTACAACTCCATGCGCAATTCCGGGCACATTTTGTCCCTCATTAAAGGATGTCTTATTCAAAAGTGCTCCGGTTGGTACAAACAGAATACGTTTCCACTCTCCGCTTTCCAATCGCTTTAATAAATACGCACTCAAAACACATGCCGCACAGCCGCATCCGCTGCCGCCTGCATGAACGTCCTGCTTTTCACTGTCATACATCAATACGCCGCAATCATAATGCCTGTCACGAATGTCAATCTGCTCCTGTTCCAATAAGGTATAGAGCGCCTCCTGACCGATACTTCCCAAATCTCCCGTGATAATTGCATCATAATCTTCAACCCTTCTGCCGAAATCCTTGAGGTTGGTTGCAATCGTCCATGCAGCCGCCGGCGCCATGGCGCACCCCATATTAAAAGAATCCTTGATTCCGTAATCAACAATCTTTCCCGGTGTTACCCCTGTAATCCCGATATTGACATCAAAGCAGTTCCTTGCCCTCTTTGAAGCCCCCTCAAACTCTGAGGACTGTAACACAAAGCCTGCACTTCCTGTTACCGTCCATGACGCATATAAAGGTCTTTGTCCACCATATTCCAAAGGGAAACGAAACTCCTTCTGTGCACTGGCAAAATGACTGGAAGTCAGCGCCATCGTCGTATCCGCAAAGCCGCCTGCAATCGCCATACTTGCTAAAATCAAGGCCTCTCCACTGGTGGAACATGCACCAAACAATCCAAACCACGGAATTTCAAAATCCATAATCCCAAATGAGCTTGCAATTGACTGTCCCAACAAATCTCCTGCAAACAAATATCTGACATCCTTTGCCTTTAATTCTACCTTCTCCAAGGTTTTCTCCACAGCCTTCGTTTGCAGCATACTTTCTGCCTTTTCCCATGAATCGGCACCAAACATATCATCAACTTCTAAGCCTACCTCATCAAAGCAATCCCCAAGTGGTCCTGCACCTTCATTCTTTCCTACAACAGACCCTGTTCCCATTATCATAACCGGTACGCCATATGCAATACTGCTTGTTCCGATAAACTGATTTTTCATTCACTTTCACACCTTTCCTATCATTAGATTTCTTGTATCTCAACCAATTCCTATATATTTTTTCTGTTATTCAAGTAGTTTTTGCGTTTTTCTATAATTCATTCATTTCTGCGCAATAATCAAATGTTTTTAAGTTGTAAAAAAAATATATTTAAACTATGATAATGCTATTCAACAAATATTACGCTAATAGTGGTTTTTGCGACCACTATCTACAAACGGAGGGTTACATATGCAGGCATATTTATTTGTGCATTTTAAAGAAAAAAGAACACCTGACGGAGAACAGGTGTATTTTGGAATCAGTACGGATGGTTTCCACTGGGATGAAGTCAATCACGGCAATCCTGTACTTTGGAGCTACGAAGGAGACCTTGGTGTTCGTGACTTTACCATTACACGTACCAAAGAGAATAAATTTGTTATCCTTGCAACGGACTTAAGCCTTGCCTACGGCTGGCCGTACAAGTACAAACAGTCATGGAAAGAAATTGGTGAGAACGGCAGCAAGTGCCTCGTGATGTGGGAATCTGAAGACTTAATTCACTGGTCAAACCAGAAGATGATTAAACTTGGTGATGACGATTATGGCTGCCTATGGGCACCGGATATTATCTATGATAAGGTAAATGATGACTACATTATCCACTGGTCTTCCTCTCATAAGAAGAATAATTACGGTCCAAAAGCTATCTATTATACAAGAACAAAAGATTTCAAGGAATTTACTCCGGCGCAGGAGCTTTACCGTAAGGAAGATTCAGGCATCATTGACTCTGCGATGTACGAAGAAAATGGCATCTACTATAACTTTATTAAGAGTGAAGGAAACCCATCCCGTATTATCTTAGTAAAGAGTGACTGCGTAACGGGTCCTTGGGAAAGAGTTTACGAATTCGACAAATATATGGAGCCATTGCAGGAGGGACTCTATGAAGCACCGACAGCCTTCCGTTACGAGGACGGCAGATGGTGTCTGATGCTTGATTTCTATGGCACTGATGCCACAGGACAAGGATACGTCCCATTCCTTGCAGACAGCTTAGAGAAAGCAAACTTTGTCAGAAGTGATGCTTCCTTCTCCTTCCCATATGGCTTCAAGCACGGCACGATTCTACCGATTACCATGGAAGAGTATGAGAGATTAAAGGCTTACGAAAAAAATCCTAATGAAAGATAGCAACGTCTCACTAAAGTGAGCCGTAAAAGAAAAGGCTTGCGCACCTGCGATTCCAATCGCTGGTACGAAAGCCTTTTCTTACATATGAAGAAGCAAATCACATTGCTCTTTTATCTGATATTCTGCAAAATACCGCTCTTCATAGGGTATCCATCTGGTCAAAAACTGTTCTAAACGTTCCTCACCATTACGCATTCTAATCCGCTCCCGCTGTATGTTAGGAGCTACATCCATAAATATCTTCATGGTATAATCAATGTCAAGCTTCGGATGTAAGCAGTATGCTCCCTCAATTACAATCAGTGAGGCATCCGCCACCTCCATCCACGTATCAAGAGCCATCTTCGAGCAATCAAACCGCTGATATCGAAAAGCACCACCCTGCCGTAACGACTCTGCTACCTCTTCGTTAAAACGCTCATAATGAACATTGCCTCCCGGCTCCTGATAACGCTCCTTTGTTCTCAGCTCCATAGGCAAATAAAAATCATCCATATGAATCACTGCTGCCTGATATCTCTCCTGTAAGAGCTTTGCCAACGTACTCTTTCCTGCCGCCGCTCTGCCTTCAATTGCTATAATACTTCTCTTTTCATTCTGTAATAAAGCTTCTGCCCATCCTGTATTCATGTCTTACTCCGATTATGCTGTCTCCACGTCTCTTGTCTCTATTCTAATGCCTGCCCTAGACAGTGCTACCACCAATATTGGAATCACAATCATCTGACTAATCATTCCGGGAATCGCCGTTACAAAGCCTTCCGTCACAAAAATCTGCCATCCAAACTCTACACCAAAGCCTGCTGCCATAATACAACGTACCAGCCCCCAAACAAAGCGTCCGCCTATCATTGCACCAATAAGTGAAGTATAGATATGCCACACTCTTGTGTGTAGTCTTCTGTATAACAAACCGATAATCAATCCATATGCTGCTAATTCAAAGCACATAGACACTCCTGTAGGAAAAAGCATGGGTCTGCCAAATAAAGCAAATCTCAGCAATGGCGCCACCAATCCCACAAGTGCTCCATACCCCCATCCGCATACCAAACCGCACAGCAATACCGGTAAATGCATAGGGCACAGCATATTTCCTATCTCAGGTATCTGCCCTGTTACTAAAGGCAATACCAAACATAAAGCAAGACATATTCCTGATGTCACAATATTCTTGGTCTTCATCTTCTCCTACCTTCCCTTACTTTTACATTGCTATTCTTACTTTGTCATTACTGATTCTGATACTTCTCACTCTGTGCCTTAATTAACTCAGCATCCTCAAAATAGTTAATCTTCATAGCACTCTTAACCTCAGATAAGGTCTGTGCTGCAACCTCTCTGGCTGCCTCGCTTCCCTTCTTGAGGATATTGTAAATCTCAGGAATATCCTTCTCAAGCTCAGCTCTTCTGTTTCTAATCGGCTCAAGCTCCTCCTGTAATACATTGTTAAGGAACTTCTTCACCTTTACATCACCAAGGCCGCCTCTCTGATAGTGTGCCTTGAGCTCATCAAGATTTGCATAATCAGGCAGATATCTCTCAAAATGCTCAGGCTTAGAGAATGCATCAAGGTAAGTAAATACTGTATTGCCCTCGATATGTCCAGGGTCGCTAACCTGTAAATGTAACGGGTCTGTGTACATGCTCATTACCTTTGTTCTTACCTCATCTGCACTGTCTGCAAGGTAGATACAGTTACCAAGGGACTTACTCATCTTAGCCTTACCGTCAATACCCGGCAATCTCAAACATGCCTTATTATCCGGCAATAATACCTGTGGCTCTACCAATACAGGCGCATATACGGAATTAAACTTATGCACAATCTCCTTTGTCTGCTCAATCATCGGAAGCTGGTCCTCACCTACAGGTACTGTAGTCGCCTTAAAGGCTGTGATATCAGCTGCCTGACTGATTGGATATGTGAAGAAACCAACCGGAATACTGGTCTCAAAGTTTCTCATCTGAATCTCTGTCTTAACTGTAGGATTTCTCTGTAATCTTGATACTGTAACAAGGTTCATATAATAGAAAGAAAGCTCACAAAGCTCTGCAATCTGTGACTGAATGAACAATGTTGACTTTGCCGGGTCTAATCCGCATGAAAGGTAATCCAATGCAACCTCGATTACATTCTGTCTTACCTTCTCAGGATTATCTGCATTATCCGTTAATGCCTGCGCATCTGCAATCATAATAAAAATCTTCTCAAACTCACCTGAGTTCTGTAACTCTACTCTTCTCTTAAGAGAACCTGCATAATGACCTACATGTAATCTTCCTGTCGGTCTGTCTCCTGTTAAAATAATCTTTCCCATGTCTTATTCCCTCCAAAAATAAAATAGAAAAAGCTCCTATCCCACAAAGGATAAGAGCCTATAAAAGCCTTATTATGCCACCTTGTACATACTATCATATGTTCCTTCTTTAACGGTAAGGCTTCCGTCAATTCCTACTAACATTCATTAAACTCTTGCGTTCAGATTGCCCTCATAAGTCCATTCAATATTCATCGAAATATCCTGCTTGCAGCCCCCAGGACTCTCTGTAAATTCTCACGAATATCTACTACTCTTACTCATCGGTTTTGCTTCTCTCAGAATATCATTAAATAAAGGGGTAGTCAAGAGAATAACCCTATACTTCACATATTCTGTTAAGTGAATTGGGGGTTAGTTGAGGAACACAATCTGAGATGTTTTGTAGGGGATAGGAAGTTAAAAAGAGCGCTTTCGTCAGTTGGCGGTAACTGAGTTGGCATATAGAGACTCTAACTTGCTCCAGTGCCAAGTTTTTGGAATCGAGTTGGCATAGAGAGACTCTAACTCGCTCCAGTGCCAAGTTTTCGAAATTGAGTTGGCATAGAGAGTCTCAAACTTGCTCCAGTGCCAAGTTTTTAGAATCGAGTTGGCATAGAGAGACTCTAACTCGCTCCAGTGCCAAGTTTTTGGAATCGAGTTGGCATAGAGAGTCCCAAACTTGCTCCAGTGCCAAGTTTTTGGAATCGAGTTGGCATAGAGAGACTCTAATTTGCTCCAATGCCAAGTTTTTAAATCGCACGGATATAGAACATAGAATTTTGACATCTATCTACTAAAATAATCCAATGCAAGTCTAATAGCTTAGTTGAATCCCAATTTAGCAGAACTAAAGCTTACATTTTCTACTATCCAGACACCAGCCTCCATTTAAAAGCCCATGAGATTATTCATAAATCTCATGGGCTTTTAATTAATATACTATTTTATTAAAACAGCTTTTTCATCCACTTATTAAACAGGTCAATGGTTGGTCCAAGAAGCACTACCATTCCAATGGTAAGCGGTCCTACATTACCGCCTAAAATCAACGCAACAACTGTAGCCAATGCATCGTAGCAGATTCTTGTAATCTTAAATGCATACTCCTTTTTCAACGCCTTCTGCATACCATTATGTATCATATACGGTAACGCATCATACGGTGATGCACCCAAGTCACAATTAAGATATACGGAACACGCAGCAACAAAAATCAACAATGCCACTGCACTAACTACAACACGAGTCACTAAATCAAACTCTGTCGGCACATGCAAAATATCATTCATCAGCCAATTCGTAAGCTGTACCATATAACCTACCACTACCATATTGCCGATTGTCCCAAGTCCTAGGAGCTTACGGTTACCAAACAATACAATCAACAGCAAAACAATATTAAAAATCAACTGATAATCGCCTATCTGCATATTTAGCAGTCTTGCTGCGCCAAGGTTCATGGCTGTATATGGGTCCGGTCCCGCACTGGTTCTATCCAGAATAGCAGCACAAATACCCATGATGCTAACCGCAATCAGCATTAGGACTGTTTTTTTAAGCAGAGTTTTATTAAAAATAGCTTTGTTATTCATAAATCTGATACTCCTTACCATCCCTAATCATAACCGGAATGATATCAATTGGCGCAGGTACAGTCACCTTCTGTCCGCCTTCATATACCTTCTTTGTATATGCATCTGTCCATGTTGCCCCCTTTGGAAGATAGATTTCTCTCTCTGTAGCGCCAGCTTCCATTACAGGAGCTACTAAGAGGTCTGGGCCAAACATATACTGGTCTTCTACATTCCAACAGGTCTCATCTAAAGAGAAATCAAAGAACATCGGTCTCATTACAGGCTCACCTGTTCTTGATGTTGCATCCATGCACTCTCTGATATAAGGACGAAGTCTTTCTCTGATAAAGAGATACTTAGTGAGAATCTTGTAATTCTCCTCGCCAAAGCTCCATACCTCGTTATCCTGACCAGATGTCAGCTGTCTTACACCATTAATAAATTCTTCTTCTCTCTCGTACCAAGGAGAACGCTCTCCATGCATACGGAATACAGGACAGAATGCCCCCCATGCAAACCATCTGACAAGCAGCTCCTGAAATGCCTTATCCTGAATATTTCCGCCAAGGAAGCCGCCAATATCACTGGTCCACCAAGGAATACCTGCCATACCCATATTTAAACCCGCCTGAAGCTGTTCACGCATTGCTCTGAAGGAAGAATAAATATCTCCTGACCATGTAAGCGCACCATACTTCTGACTGCCAGCCCATGCACAGCGAATTAAGCTCAACTGTTCTGTTTCACCTGCTGCCTTTAAGCCATCATAAAAGCCCTTAATATATCCCACAGGATAGGTATTGGTACACTGCTGTGCAGGTCCTGCATAATATCTGTAATTATCAAAATCATATGGTCCGTACTCAGGCTCAGCCTCATCCAGCCAGAAGCAACGAATACCAAGGTCATAATAATTCTCCTTGCACTTATCCCATACAAACTTCTGCGCTCCCGGATTGGTAGCATCGTAGAAAATGGTATTTCCCATCCATGTCATATGATTTGGATTACCTCTGTCTGCATTCACAAGGTATCCCTTATCTGCCATCTCACCAAAGTTCTCGCTTCGCTCATCAATGGTTGGCCATACTGACACAACAGTCTCAATTCCCATAGACTTTAGCTCATCCACCATAGCCTTCGGATTCGGCCAGTCTCTCGGCTCAAACTTAAAGTCACCCTGTCTGGTCCAATGGAAGAAGTCTACTACAATGGCATCCATCGGAAGTCCTCTTCTCTTATGCTCTCTTGCCACCGCAAGAATCTCATCCTGATTACGATAACGAAGCTTACACTGCCAGTAACCAAGACCATACTCCGGCATCCTAGGCGCACGTCCTGTTACCGCACTATACTGCTCCAGAATCTGTGCAGGTGTTTCTCCGGCTGTAATCCAATAATCCATTTTCTTGGTACTTACTGCATGCCACTCTGTTTTATTTGTTCCAAAGGTAGCAGTACCGATAGCAGGATTGTTCCAGAAGAAACCATAGCCCCTATTAGAAACCATAAATGGCACACTTGCCTGAGAGTTTCTATGGGCAAGCTCTAATACGGCACCCTTCTTATTCATATGCTTCTCCTGATACTGTCCCATACCAAAGATTTTCTCATCATCAAATGCCTCAAATCTGGCTGTCAAAACATAATCTGAGGAACCCTTAATCGGCTTCAAATCTCTTCCCTCTACGCGAAGAGGCACACAATAACGATTGATTCTGTCTCTGGTTCTCCAGTACTCCTCTGTCAGAAGCTCGCCCTTCTCATTATAGTAGCTAATCCATCCCTCATGAGACACCTTTGCCGTAATATTTCCATTGGTAATGCTTGCCTGTGTAGCACTTTGATGATACTGTGCATACTCCTCTCCCTTGTACCAAGGGTCTGTTACATCCACCATTTCAAATTTAATCTCTGCCTTCAACATAGGCTGTGGAATCTCTAATGCCCAGTCATTTGCATCCATTTTCGCTTCTCTTGTCATGCGCACACGAAGGGAATTGACACCCCAAGGCTCAATCACTACCTTTGATACACCGTTTGCAATGACAAGTGTATTATTTTCTTCATATAATCTCATCTTAATAACCATGCCTTTCTATCTAACAGGTGCTCCCGTAATAATACCTCTTGAGCCTGTTGCTATGTAAAATCTGCCAAACTCTCGAGA